>CACVKW010000673.1 GCA_902749685.1 Olavius sp. associated proteobacterium Delta 1
CGCTGGATGGATTTCCTTTGAAAGATGTTGAAAAGGATTTTATGCTGGATTTGATCAAAAGATTTTCAGCGCTGTATTTCACCGAAATCTTAGGCTTTTGCCTGATGGGCAATCATTTTCATTTGCTGGTGAAAATGTTTCCGCAAAA
>CACVKW010000674.1 GCA_902749685.1 Olavius sp. associated proteobacterium Delta 1
AACCCCAATTGAGTGAAACTCAATTGGTGGGTACTCGGTATCTGGTACTGGGTATTGGTTTTAAGGAATGGGTTTGATTTTTAATATATCACCCGCAAGG
>CACVKW010000675.1 GCA_902749685.1 Olavius sp. associated proteobacterium Delta 1
ATGGACTGAATCGTTGGGTCAACCATAGTATGCGATATGTAAACCACAACGATAAGACTGTCAAGTATAGTATTTACAATATATGTACATTAGGGGGGGTAAAATATGAGATTTAACTGTGAAATAGGGAAAAAATCGGATTTAAAAGTTTAATTTCAGTGGGTTATAAATATTCTAATTATTTCTCCGCG
>CACVKW010000676.1 GCA_902749685.1 Olavius sp. associated proteobacterium Delta 1
ATTAACAACCACCCTACATATAAGGAGGATTTTTTTCAATGACTCGTATTATTACTCACTTTATGACTCATTCTAAACCCGTTTTTGGACAAGAGTGTTTAAAAATATATATTAAGATTAAAAGGTGGGATAGTCCTTGATATCTAGATCGCAAGAGTGGTACCGTATAAAATATTCGCATACTGGAAGCTAATCATAAGCTTATTATGGGGAGAAAATTAGCAAGCATCCACAGATCGATTATTCAATTGCACCCAAAAATTCCAATCTAATACATAGAGGCAATTCCCCCGCATGAATTTGAGACTATTTCATTTATAGCATATCTTAAGCGAAAGCATCATACAACACGGCCTATATATCATCATAAATTTCGGGATACAGTTTTCTTGAACATTCCGGACAGATTCCATGGCTGAACTCCGCTTCGGAATGCTCACTGATATAAGCTTCAATTTGATTCCAGTATCCCTTATCATCTCGTATTTTCTTACATGATGCACATATAGGCAGGAATCCGCTGAGGGTTTTAACTTCTTCTAAAGCTTTATGAAGTTCTAAAATGGCTGCTGATTTTTCTATATCTGTCTGTTGGATTTTTCCCCAAAACAGACCGAGCAATGCACACAGGATCAAAAAGGCGAGACCCCAGGGTAACATTGAGACAGAAAAGGCCTTTAAGATTTCAAAATCAAAGTTTGTGGTGGGTAAAGGCCCACCGGGATAATGGAATACGGATATGATATGAATTATTGGATGCAATATAAAATAGCCGGAAATGGCTCCAATAACTGACCAGTAAATAGTTTTTTTTGACACCTTCATTGTCTTCTTCCCTGGCGATGAAATCGTATATGCCAAAATATATTCCATCAAAAGCCCTCCGAACAGATGCTATCTTCTGATCTCTAAGAATATTACCAGTTATTCGGATATATGGCAAATTTTCAGCTTCAACCTTATAATGACGACCAGGTGTAATGCGGAAGAATTTCACAGCGTTGGGTGCTATTGACGCAAGAAAGTGCAAATTTTATACGCACCATCTAATTTAAGCATTTTAGTAAGGCTGTCTTAAATATCAAAAAAAGGGGGATAAATTCATTAGGTAATCTTTCAATAATTTCTGATATATCATCTGGTTAAGTAATTAGTGAATCCCGTATTTACCGACAGTTAATATATTGGGTTCAGGTTCAGTATCACTCCGTTTTCTTCAACACTGGGCCTGAGATCAATACGGATAGATGTGGCAGGGGACCACGCCTTAAAAAGGACCGCATCCCCAACCTTTAAAAACTATTAATAGCCGTGGATGTAGCCTGCTTAGATTTTGTTCTCCCCAACCTTGATAGAGGCATAAAAGCCAGATACTTAGCTAAAGACGTTCGTATTCGCGGCAAACAAAAAGGAACCACCATCTGGGTTGAGAAATTAGAAAATAAGGAGGGGCAAAAATATCGGCTGGTGTGGGATATTCTAGAACAGAAGAAGATCGAAGAAGCTCCCTAGGGGGGATGTACCATTTACTCTCTGAAAAATTATTACTTGGTACCTCCAATGATATGTCTTGTGGCGCGCAAGATTTCACTTTTTTGCTTTCACTACAACTAAAGTTACATCGTCATTTTGGGAAGCCGACCCTCGAAATTCTTTCAGTGCGTTTAATATGGCATTTAGGATTTCCTGCGCTGAGAAATCACTGCGCTGTCGGATAATCTGCCGTAAGCGAAATTTACCGAATTTTTCAGAATTGGGATTATCTGTTTCCCAAATTCCGTCGGTGCCGATAACAATGATTTGTCCCTCGGACCATCCTGAGAGTTTATTCTCCTCAAAAGCGTATGTAGCGTCAATTCCAAGCGCTGTTCCGCTGCCGCTCAATTCTTTGAAAGAAGCTTTAAGGGGGTCATAAAAGAGCGCGGGATCATGACCTGCTCTCACCCATCGTAAATCTTTATTTCTAGTATCGACAACAATCAGAAACATCGACATAAAATCACACGAATGGGAAGTGTCCAGGCATAGCAGACGATTGACATCATTGATTTTTGGAGCAAGATCGCCCGGCTGGGCCATTCTGCTCCGCAAAAATGCTCTGACTGTGGTCATGAGCAAAGCTGCCGGCACACCATGCCCGACCACATCACCGACGGCGATACCGACCCGCCCATCGCCCAATTCAGGGAATCTGAAAAAATCGAAATAATCACCACCGGTTTCATCACAATATATACTTTTGCCGGCAATATCCAATTTTTCCATGTGCAGCGGTTTTTGAGGGAGCAGGTTCTGTTGAACGTCCATCGCCAGATCCATGGTCTCTTTCATTTTGCTGCGTTCTTCAAGTTGCACCACCATCGTGTTGAAGCTGTGGATGAGCTCTGCGACTTCATCCCTGGTTTTTGACGGTGCCAGGGTGACGAAATCCCCGCGGGCGACTCGATCGGCCGTGTCAGAGAGCGCTTCAATTGATGAAACCGTGCGGCCCATGATGAGTTTGATTAACAACAGGATGACGGAAATAAAAATCGTTCCGGAAATAAAGTAGTAAAGGCGAAACCGTATAACGGATGAAAGGATCTGTTTGCCGGGGGCGATCATTATCAAGGTCCAGGGGGCCTCCTTCAGCCGATAGTATCCGCTGACTTCAGACGGAAAAAAACCACTGCTCATCACAGTTCCATATGGTTTTTTTTTCATAGCTGTCAGGGTTTTTACCTCCAGGTTCTTATTATTTTCACCCAGTTGGCGCCGATGTCCGGATTTCGCGCTGGAGAGAATTCTTCCTGAGTCGTCTACCAGGTATGCCTGGTCGCTTTGCCACCAGCCTGCGGCCAAGATTGTATCGATGAGATATTCGAAGCGCAGCACCACTTCCAGCTTGCCGACCGTTCTTCCGGACTCTGATTTCAGATCGGATACGAGTGAGATGGTTTTATTTTCTACTATTTCATCGTATCGTGGTGCTGTAACTTCAAGCTTGCCGCCCTCGCGAAAGGGAATCAGCCCTCTTTTGGCAACTTCCAAGGCTCTTCGAGAGTCTGTCCATGACAGGTCTACCCTGGCAACTCCGTCTATTCCTCTCAACTGTTCGATAACCAGTTCGTGAATATAGCTGGCGTAGGGATTTACATCGGCAGTGTGGAACATCTTCAACCACTCTTTAGCCCGGCCGAGACGCATATCTACCTGGTGAGCTGCTCTTTGCAACTTGAGATTTGAAGCCTCACCCCACTGGATCAATAAACTGTTCCTGGCATAAATGAATCCTACGATTCCCATGCCGGCCAGCAGCAATGCAACCGGGAAAAACATGTAGAGCGCCAGACGTTGTTGAAGTCCGCTGAGTTTTACCATGTTATTATTTATTTAACGTATTTGAATTCTTTTCAGTCATCATTGTCAATATATGACGGGTTATTAGTGTATCGGAATACGTTCGGTTATTTTTATCTTTGGTTTCCAACTGAATTTTAAAGCCGAACTGATCGCCTTTGGATGTAATCTTCTCGGCTATCTGATGGGGAATAAAAACATACCCCAGGTGGCTGGGAATTTTAATAAAGAAATAGGCAACATTTTTTTTATTTTTAATAATATCGATGGAAGCCCTAGCTTCTGTATGATAGTCGAAAATCAACCGGCCTAGATCGTCGGGTATGTCCCATTTCCAGATGACATTGCCAAGCGAATCGCGATGAATTTTAAAGGAGCTTGAAGATATGACCGGAAGCTCAACGCGCTTTTTGAAACGAAAATTTTTTTCCACCACCTTGCCGTCAACAGTGGTCACCTTCAACCGATATTGGCCGGGAATCAGGGGCTCGAAAATATTGGCCCGGAACCAGCTGTCGATCTGCCAATTATCGCTATAATACCACCCGCTTTTGACGGAATCGTAGAATCCGAATATTTCTTCATCGGAGTCAAATCGATATTTTAACAAGTTAACGGCCGAACCATCAGGCGCGTACAACTGAACATTTACAACAGCTTTACCATCAGCTGATACCTGCCCCTTTTCATCAATTAAACCAAAGGCCAATCGGTTCAGGTTGCGGCCGGTTTCATATTTTCGATGTTGAACATACATCCAGGTTATCTCAGCCGCGACAGCATCACTTACAAACAATAATAGGGCAATCGCAGTAACAAGTGATCTCATGATTCTTTTTCCTTCTTTCGTGCGCCGGATTCTTTCGGCAATTTCCATCCTCGCCACAGATCGTAAATCGCCGGCACCACAATCAGGGTCAGGATGGTGGCACTCACCATGCCGCCAACCATGGGGGTCGCAATTCGTTTCATGACCTGGGACCCGGTGCCGTGACTCCACATGATAGGCATCAGACCGGCCATAATTGCCACCACGGTCATCATCTTGGGCCGCACTCTCAACGCAGCGCCTTCTTCAATGGCTTCTGCCAGATGCCGGCGATTGAATTTATCACCGTATTCGGTTTTAAATTTCTTATAGGATATATCCAGATAAATCAGCATAACGACCCCTGTTTCAGCCGCAACACCAGCTAATGCAATGAAGCCGACGCCCACGGCCACACTCATATTATAGCCCAGTAGATACATCAACCAGAGCCCCCCGGTCAGGGAAAAGGGTACACTGAGCATGATAATCAGGCATTCGGTGATGTTCTTAAAATTAAAGTAGAGCAGCAGGAAAATGATGATCAAAGTTAACGGCACCACAATCATTAATCGTTTTTGGGCCCGGATCATGTATTCATATTGCCCGCTCCAGACGATACTATAACCGGGAGGCAACTTGATTTTTTCCCGTATTACCTGTTGCGCCTTTTTCACATAGGTCCCCACATCGATGCCGGTCAGATCCACATAGACCCAGGCATTGTTGCGGGCGTTTTCGCTCTTGATCGAGGGTGGTCCTTTGACGATACGGATATCGGCCAGCTGCGTGATGGGCACCTGGGCTCCGGATGGAGTCGGAACCAGGATACGCCGCAATTTTTCCGGTGTGTCCCTGAGTTCGGATCCATAGCGCAGGTTTACCGGATAGCGCTCAAGGCCTTCGACCGTCTGGGTGACATTCATGCCGCCAACGGCGGACATGATGACATCCTGGACATCGCCCACGGTAAGGCCATAGCGCGCCACCGCCTGGCGTTTGATGCGGTAATCGAGAAAATTGCCACCGGTGACCCGTTCCGAGTAGACACTGAGGGTTCCGGGGACCTGCCTGAGGGCTGCTTCCACTTTTTCCCCCACATCACTTAACACCTGAAGGTCTTCGCCCATCAGCTTAATCCCTACCGGTGTCTTGATGCCGGTGGAAAGCATGTCCACGCGAGTTTTTATCGGCATGGTCCAGGCATTGGTCAGTCCGGGAAATTGAATCGCTTTATCAAGGTCGGTGACCAGTTTTTCGATAGTCATTCCTGCACGCCATTCGGATTCGGGTTTCAGCATAATAGTGGTTTCCATCATTGAGAGTGGTGCGGGATCGGTTGCAGTTTCCGCCCGCCCGACTTTTCCAAATACATGATGGACCTCCTGAAATGAAGCGATGATACGGTCGGTCTGCTGCAATAATTCTTTAGCCTTGGTTATCGAAATACCGGGCAGCGTGGTCGGCATGTAAAGCAGGTCACCTTCATTTAAGGGCGGCATAAATTCGGAACCGATACGTTTCCAGGGTATGTAAGTGACGGCCAGAACGACCACAGCCAGCAATATCACCAGGACCTTGGTTCTGAGTACCAGCTTGATGATGGGGTGATAGATCCAGATAAGCATGCGATTGATTGGATTTTTCGCTTCGGGCCGAATTTTACCGCGAATTAAATAACCCATCAGAATCGGAACGATCGTGATGGCCAGTACCGCAGACCCCATCATCGCGTATGTCTTGGTGAAGGCCAGGGGTTTGAATAGTCTTCCTTCCTGGGCCTCCAGGGTGAACACCGGCAAGAAGCTGATGGCAATAATCAATAACGAAAAGAAAAGTGCCGGCCCGACTTCCTTGGATGCGTCCAGGATTATTTCCCAATGCGGCTTTTTACCCCCGTCGTGCTCGATATGCTTATGTGCATTTTCTATCATCACGATGGCCCCATCAACCATGGCGCCGATAGCGATAGCAATACCGCCTAGACTCATAATATTGGCGTTGATTCCTTGCCGCTCCATGATAATGAAGCTGATGAACACGCCGACCGGCAGGGTGAAAATCCCCACAAAGGCGCTTCGCAGGTGGAACAAAAAGATGATACAGACCAGTGCCACGATCAGACTTTCCTCAAGGAGCGTCTTTTTCAGGTTGTCAACTGCACGCAGGATCAGGCCTGAGCGGTCATAGACGGTTTTGACGTGAACCCCTTCGGGCAGACCGGTTTTAAGTTGCTCCATTCTCTTTTTGACATTTTCAATAACGGCCAGAGCGTTTTCGCCATAACGCATAATAATGACACCCCCGACCGCCTCACCCGTGCCGTTGGAGTCGGCGATGCCGCGCCTGAGCTCCGGGCCGATCCTGACGGTTGCCACGTTTCTCAGCAAAATCGGTGTGCCGCGCTGGTCGACCCCCAGAGCGATGTTGTAAAGATCGTCTATATTTTGAATGTAGCCCAGACCACGTATCATAAATTCGGTTTCGCCCATTTCCACCAGCTTACCGCCCACATCATTGTTGCTGCGCTGAATGGCCATCCTGATTTTTTGTAAAGAAATGTTGAACGCCACAAGTTTGTTGGGATCAACAACTACCTGGTACTGTTTAACAAAGCCGCCGATAGAGGCCACTTCGGCCACACCGGGCACACTGGTGAGCTCGTAGCGCAGATACCAGTCCTGGATGGAGCGCAGCTGCGAAAGATCATGCCGATCACTTTCTAAAATGTACTCGTAGACCCAGCCCACACCGGTGGCATCAGGCCCCAGGGCCGGGTTAACGCCCTCGGGGAGCCTTCCGGACACGAAATTGAGATATTCCAGCACCCGGCTGCGGGCCCAGTACATGTCGGTGCCGTCTTCAAATATAATGTAGACAAAGGAGAAGCCGAAAAAGGAGTAGCCCCGCACCACTTTGGCAAAAGGAACCGCCAGCATGGCCGTGGTGAGCGGATAGGTGACCTGATCCTCAACCACCTGGGGTGCCTGGCCCGGATATTCGGTGAAAATGATAACCTGGACATCCGATAGATCCGGGATGGCATCCAGGGGCGTTTTCATTACGGCATAACCGCCGGCCACAATTATAAACAGGGTTCCCAGGATCACCAGGAATTTGTTTTTAATGGAAAACTCAATGATTTTTTCGATCATTTCAAATTCTTTCTGCTAGTGGCCACCGGGTTCACGTTTGCGCAATTCCAGCATTTTTTGGATCGCCTCCCGCAGGCGACTTTCAGAATCGAGCATAAATTGAGCGGACAGCACAATTTCTTCGCCTTCACTCAAGCCTGCAATCACCTCAAATTCGTTCTCATTGCCTTCAAGACCGGTTATTACTTCGCGTGGCTGAAACTTGCCCTTGCCGACAGCGACGAAAACAATTTTGCGGACCCCGCTGTCAATTACCGCTTCCTGCGGAATGACCAGGCTGTCTTTGGCAATGACGGATTTTAGATAGATGTCGGCGTACATGCCCGGCTTGAGCTGGTAACCGGGATTGGGAAAGGCCAAACGAAGTTTGACGGTACGGGTTTTAGGATCAAGGTAGGGGTAGATAAAAAGTACTTTGCCGTGGAATCGTTTACCGGGAATATAGGATAGTTCCATATCCGCCGCCATTTCCTTCTGCACCCAGGGCAACTCATACTCATAAACATCCACATCCACCCACACGCTTGAAAGATCGACGATTTCGTATTGATGGGCCCCCTCTTTTACGAAATGGCCTTTAAAAGCAATCTTTTTGGTGACTACTCCGCTGGCAGGAGAGAAAATCGTAATTGTTTTGCGTGCTTTGCCGGTTTTACGGATCTGATCGATCTGCCGGTTCGTCAAGTCCCAGTATTGCAAACGGGTGCGTGAGGCGTCCAGCAAGCGCCGGGCCCCGTTGCGGATACTGGAATACGAACTGTCTCCCAATTTGCTGTATTGTTCCAGGGCCAGCAAATATTCATCCTGGGCGGTGACCAGCTCGGGGCTATAGATGTCAAAAAGAGGCTGTCCTTTTTTGACGTCTTCCCCGACAAAATTGACATAAAGTTTTTCTATCCAGCCGTTGAATTTCGTATTTACCGTAAAGATTTTGGTCTCATCAAAGGTAATGTTGCCGATGGTACGAATATACTTGGTCAGGGCTTTTTGCTGGACCCGTCCCAGGCGCACGCCCATGTTCTGCATGGTAACCGGATCAATCCGGATGGTGGAGGCCGGCTCTTTTTCTTCGCCTTCCTCTTCATAAACCGGCACCAGATCCATTCCCATGGGGGATTTACCCGGTTCGTTGCGAATGTAGGTAGGATCCATGGGAGACGTCCAGTACTTGATTTTTTTGCCCGTCTTTGGATCAATCATACCGGCCTTGAGATCCTGCTGCGCCGCCAGGGCATTTCCTGCTATCAGACCCGAACCGCCGGTTCGATTCCTGTCAAAGCCGGATCGGAAGCCAAGTTCCTGTAGATCAAAAAGCAGTCCAGCTATACCGGCAATGACGACGGACATTAAAATAATTCGTTTCATCGTATGTTACCCTCTCTGGAAGGCGATACCTTAAGCTATAGATGCATAGAATACGCTAAAGTTTAGGATGCTATTCATTTATTTTAATACGATAGCATTCCTTAGTTTGGCATCGAGTAACCAGTATCCAGCATCGAGTATCTGCCGAAAAAGGAAAGAAGTAGATTTCAGACATAGACAACCAATTGTCGAAATGGCGCCGTAAAGCTCCTATAGCGGTCCGCCGAGAACCTCTTCCAGTTCCGCTCGTTTTTGATAAATTTTGAACATAAAATTTGAGGTCTGAAGGTCAAAGCGCAGCAGACGAATCCGGGCATTAATCATGGTATTGAATTCCAGTTTTCCGACCTCGTAAGCGGATAGGGATGAGCTGGCCCATTGATCTGCCTGCAGCAAAAGGGCCTCGTTGAAAAGCCGGTAGTTTTTCTGGGTGTCACGGATTTCGGTCACCAATGCGTCCACCTTGTGCGGCAGGCTTTCGACAAGGTTACGATAAAAATTAATTGCCGCCTGATGTCTCTTTTTAGCGGCAGCCAGTTTGGAATTCTGTCTTTTATTCTGCCAGAGAGGGATGTTCATCGTTACCGAACCTGATACCAGGTCCGGTAAATCCCTGCCGGTTAAATCTTTATCCCGTTGACCATAGGCCAGTTTCACATCCATGTCCGGCCAGTAATCTTTGCGGGCCAGTTCAATGTCCTTTGCGGCGATATCGATCTGGGCCTGTCTGACTCTAAACTCGGGATTCTCTTTTAAAGCTTTGTCCTGAAGCTGCTTCACTTTTAGCTGGAGGTCCGGATAACTCACGTTCTTGGGTGGCAGCACGGTTATGAAGCTTGCGCGGTTAAGCAGTTCATTGATCCGGTCTTCCAGAGTGCGGCGCGTTCTTTGCAGCGTAATTTTCTCATCCAATAGTTTGCTCAGTTCCACCTGGGCCTGCAGGACATCTTGCTGCAGCCCGCGACCGGTGGCGTAGCGGGTTTCAGCTACACGCAACAGCTGGCTGACGATATCGGCAAGTCTGGCATTGATCTCCAGGCTGGTGGCCACGAACCCCAGCTCGTAGTAGGCAGCGGCTATTTTGCGGGCAAGCTCAAGACGCTTGGTCTCCAGAATAGCCTGCTGGCGAACGGCCTTCAAGGTTGCCCGTTGGGTCCGGAGGTCTAATTTCCCGAACCAGGGGAATTTCTGTGCGATGAAAATCTGTTTCTGGGTCATGGCCTCCTGATCAAAATCGAAGGTGTCCGTCGGCAGGTTTAAGATGGCAAAGCCAAGCCGGGGATCTTCTAAAGAACCGGCAAACGGTATCTCTTTCTTCAAACCCTCCACCTCATCTTCCAGGCTTTTTATTTCCTTGTTCTGAGCGATGCCTTCCTCAATAAGCTGCGTCAGGGGTGGTGATGCCCAAATGGGGGAATCCGCAATCCCGCCGGCGGGCATCCCCATCGCTATCCACAATGTCAGCAACATTCCTCCAGCGGTCTTCATAGAAAAATGTCTCATTATCAGCTCCTCCGATGGAATTTTTTAAAATAAATATTTGACTGTCTAACTCTTTCTATTAATGGAAAAAGAACCGTTACCTTGAGCCTTGAGCCTTACGCCTTACGCCACTTCGTAAATGGCAATGCATTGGGGGGCTGGAAAAGAAATATTTTATGTCTACTTAATTTTGGCCTTATTCATAGCTGCTGCCGGGAGCTTTTTATTAATAATAAGCGGTTTGGAATAGGTCCGATTATTTTTATCTCTGGTTTCTAATTGAACTTTTAATTCAAACCGATCGCCTTTCTGATTGATTGTTTGTGCCACATCAATGGGAATATAAACAAATGCCAGGTGGGCAGGTAGAATTATGGAAAAATAGCCGGCAATCTTCTCATTCTTAAATATATCAATACTCGCCCGGACCCGGGTCTTGTGATTCAAAGCCAGCTGTCCCAGTTCCATTGGAATTTCCCAGGTCCAGATCAGGTTGCCGTTAGGGTCCGGTTGGATCTGAAATGACTCTGAATCAATGATCGGCAATGCGGTGCGTCTATTAAAAGCAAACGTACGTTCGGTAACTTTTCCATCGGTTGTTGTCACTTTCAACCAGTATATTCCCGGGTTAAATGGTTCCATTGTTTCGCTGGTAAACCAGCTGTCAAACTGCCAGACCTTGTGGTAAAGCCACTGACTGTTCTTGGAATCATAAGTTCCGAAAATTTCTTCAACCGAATTGAAATTAAGGGGAGCCAGTCTCAATTCTTTCTTGTCCGGATCATACAGCTTGATCTCTTTTACGGTCCGGTTATCGGCTAAATAATTACCACGGTCATCAATCAATCCAAAACCGAGTCGATTCAAAGCTTTGCCGTTTCCGTACTCTCGATGTTGAACATGCATCCAGGAAATTTCAACTGCAAGTGCGCTTCCTGTGACAAATAAAGATATACAAAGAACAATAAAAATTATTTTATTCATTATTACATTCCTCCCTCGTGCAAAATTCAGGTAGTAATCCATCGCGACCCTATAGTTGCATAAAATTTTGAAATCCAACTTAGCTGCTGCAATGAAGACCATTGAAAGTATTGACTGATCCTGGATTCTGGTTTCTGGATCCTGG
>CACVKW010000677.1 GCA_902749685.1 Olavius sp. associated proteobacterium Delta 1
AACGTCGTCTTACCATGATCGATATGACCAATCGTTCCTACGTTCACATGCGGCTTGGTCCGCTCAAACTTTGCCTTTGACATGTTCCTGTCCTCCCCTTTAAGAAATGCATAGGGCATCGTCAAAGAAGATATGCCCTATCCAGGTGCTTATGAGTTATTTAAGTGCTTTATGTAGCACTAAAATTGTTTCGGAATAATTCGCTATCCTGTAATGAATAATGTCTAATGAATATTGAATATTTAAGGTCCGCCTACGGCGGGTCAATTTTTATAAGTTTTTTTTAAAAAACGATAGAGCGTAGCGACCTCCACTCCGCCTCCGGCGGATCAATCTTCAATCTTAAATTTTCAATTGTTTGCCTTACCAGCGGAAATGGGCAAAAGCCTTGTTGGCCTCCGCCATTTTATGGGTGTCTTCCCTTTTCTTAACAGAAGCGCCGCGGCCGTTGGCTGCATCCATAAGTTCTGATGCGAGCTTTTTCGACATCCCTTTTTCCGGTCGTTGGCGCGCATACCCGATGATCCATCGAATCCCCAGTGCGGTTCGCCGCGACGGTCGGATTTCTGTCGGAACCTGGTAAGTTGAACCACCAACTCGCCTGGATTTCACTTCAATTAACGGTCGCACGTTGTCCACCGCCTTTTCAAAAAGCTTGAGTGGGGATTCTTTAGTCTTTTCCTGCATGATGTCGAACGCATTGTAAAGCAGCGACTCGGCGGTACTCTTTTTGCCGTCTCGCATGACGCAGTTTATAAATTTTGATACCAGTTTGCTGTCGTATTTAGGATCAGAAATTACTGGTCGCTCAGGCACATCTCTTCGTCTTGGCATGCTTACACCACTATGATAATTTAGTTTTTAGTTACTGGTTACCGGTTATTTGTGCTTCAGAAATGATTTGCTTTTTCGGGCAGAATCGAACTTTCCTCACTTTATTACCTGAATTTTGCACGAAAATATCTTCTTCGAACTTTGCGAGGTTAATTTTTCATAATTGATCTCGGCCGATGTTTGTTGTTTTTAAAATTCAGG
>CACVKW010000678.1 GCA_902749685.1 Olavius sp. associated proteobacterium Delta 1
GGTACAACCTGATTTCTAAATCACTAATTTCCCGTTTATAACTGCCTGTTTTTATTAAAGGCAGTATTTGATTTTCAAATTATTTTGGACAGCAATGAGA
>CACVKW010000679.1 GCA_902749685.1 Olavius sp. associated proteobacterium Delta 1
GTATCCAGAAACCAGAATCCAGGATCAGTCAATACTTTCAATGGTCTTCATTGCAGCAGCGAAGTCGGATTTCAAAATTTTATGCAACTATAGGGTAAAGGTTTGTTGGCTTCCCCACTGGCCTGCAAGCCTATGGTCGGAAGTGGGCACGCAGAGCCTTCAGCTCGGAGAGAATATTGTGCCTGATCTTTGTATAAAGCACTAAGCGGAAAAGGGCAGGCCCTTCGGAGCCTGCCCTTTTGCATCAGGTTATCTCTTTTCGACGTCGATCATTAACCTTTCGCCGCATTAAAATAGTCATTAACCGTATCCCAGTTGATCACATTGAAAAATGCACTGACATACTCAGGCCTGCGGTTCTGGTATTTCAAATAATAAGCATGCTCCCAGACATCAATGCCCAGAATCGGCGTTTTGCCCTGGCTTAGCGGATTGTCCTGATTTGCTGTCGTTACGATCTGCAATTCGTTGTTGCTCCAGACCAGCCAGGTCCAACCGCTGCCGAACAAAAGGGCGGCTGAGTTTGAAAACTGTTCCTTAAAGGTATCAAAGCTGCCAAACGATGAATTGATGGCATCGGCCACCCCACCGCCGAAGCTGGTTTCTTTTCTTAACATGGGCCAGAAAAAGGAATGGTTGAAATGACCACCACCATGATTTCTGACTGCCGTTCGGATGTTTTCCGGGACCGAATTGAGACCGCGCAATAAATCTTCAACACTTTTACTTTGCAAATCAGAATTTCCTTCCAGGGCGGCATTAAGTTTATCCACGTAGGTCTGGTGATGTTTCGTGTGATGGATTTCCATTGTTTGGGCATCAAAATATGGTTCCAGCGCATTATATGCGTAAGGTAACTCAGGTAGATTATGAGACATGATCGTTCCTCCAAATATATGTGCAATCTTATGATTCTAAGATTGGTTTGCAGATAGGATTTTTATAATACAGAAAACCTATTCTTTCGGTTAATAAAAAATTCCAATTAAACCGGTACTGCTTAGCCCGGTAATATGATTTAATTTTAGTATAAGCACTAAATTTGATGGCTCAACGGTATTTCATATATTGGGGGTGAATTTTATTGGCCTAATCGCCTAAGTAACCGGGAGGCCGCTGATTGTCGTACCGTATTCATTTCTTTTTTAATATCGCTATTAATCTTTGCGGGTAATCCGTCATTATTCCGTCCACGCCAATTTTTAGAAGATGCTTCATGGAATCGATATCGTTGACTGTCCACACCTGGACCCGCATGTTGCGGGCGTGGGCAGCCTCCACGAACCTTTTATTCGTAACTTGCAGGTCACCGTAGTTTTCAGGAACTTGCAGTGCCTGGGCCTTTGGCGAATAGGCTGATTCCATATGCATTTTTTGCAGCGAATAAAACCAAATTGCTTCTGAGGCGCCGGCCGATGTCGCAACGGCGGGGCACATCGAGCGAAATTTTTTTAAGGCCGCGGCATTAAAAGAGGCTATCATCACTTTCTGCGACATGTTGTGATCCTGTATTGTCCGGCAAAGTGAAGTTATTGCGGCGGATTTGGAGCCTTTGATTTCAATGTTTATCCGCATCAGCGGAAATGCCTGAAAAACCTCGGCCAGAATCGGTATTTTTATGCCTTTGCCCCGTAACGGAAAGGCATCTCCCCTGTCAGCCGACCAGCGATAACCGGCATCGAGTTTTTGCAAATCAGCCAGTTTATAGCTTTCGACCGGGCCGGAACCATTGGTGGTCCGATCAACGGTTTTATCGTGGATGACCGCCAGGTGGTTGTCCTGGGTGAGGTGTACATCGATTTCGAGTACATCAACTCCCAGGTCCACCGCACGCTGATATGTGTAGAGGGTGTTTTCCGGACCCAGGCTGCGTCCCCCGCGATGGGCGATGACCATGAAACCAGCCGGATTAAAATACGGGTGGTCCGGGACAGGTTGGGCCAGATAACTCAGAACTTCATAGATGATGAATATAGCGACACATAATCCTATAAATATGACGCCAGCCTTTTGAAGCCTATTCATTAGAATTGTTTTATTACCTATATTATTACGGGCTCGGCATATTGCACTATGGCGTCGCCCTTAAGCGCCCCGCTCTGCGGGGTGAAGCATCTAATTTTATTGTATCAGGGGACTCCTCTTGCATATGAACGCCTGCGACCCGGGTAAATTTCAGGTACTACTTTGGCAGCTTAAAATTTTGCTTCAGCAGATTCTGAATCGGCAAGAAGTGAGGCTGCATTTTGGGCGGCCATTCCGACCATTGCCATTTTTCGCACTTATGGGGCTCTTTGACCTCCGGTCTACCGGAGTCATGGTCAGCTGTCACAAAAAGGGTGACATAATGTTTATTATCGGCAGTAAAGATATCGTTGGTATAGGGACCGAAACGCAAATTTTTAATGCTCAGTCCGGTCTCTTCAAACACTTCCCTTGCAGCACAGTCTGCGATGGATTCATTAAACTCCAAATGACCGCCCGGAAAAGCCCACGTGGCAGCCCCATGTGAGTTTTTGCGTTTTCCCAGGAGCACCCGGTTATCCTTTATGACAATAACGGCAACACCGATTAAGGGTCTTTTAGTCATTTTTTGACAGAAAATCTTCCGGCATTTTGAGGGCGACCACTTCACCGCAGGCCGTTTCTTTTCCTTTGGCTAAAAGTGTGACGGAAATCACCATTTTGCGGCCCTTGTTCTCTTTCACTCGACCTCTCAACTCCAGGGTTGTATCGATCGGCGTGGGCGCCAGATAATCAACATGCAGGGAAACCGTAACAAATCGTTCCAGACTGTCGGTACCCGGAGATTTCCCTTCCTCGCGATAGTTCGCAGAGGCAGCTGTGCCTGTCGCATGACAGTCGATTAATGAAGCGATCAAACCGCCGTAAACGTAGCCGGGAAAAGCCGTATGAAAGGGTTCGGGCCGAAATCGGCTGACGGTCTCATCACCTTCCCAGTAGGTTTTGATTTGATATCCATGTTTGTTCGATTTGCCGCACCCATAGCATACAGCGATGTCATCCGGGTAATAATCCTGTACCGCATTTTCGGTCATAAAATATTCTCCCTCCATTCAGTTTACATATGATTGATATACATATTTATCCTGTAATTTTAGTCTGTTTTCCATCATCCTTTCTCCACCGTTACGCTATGTTCTGTGCTCTCTGCCCCGTCCAATCCGCAATCGAATGCCTCAGTCCTGATCGTCTTTCCCACTTCCGCATTCCGCATTCCGACTTCCGACCTCCGCCCTGAACCTTCCCGCGTGAAGCTCCTTTACCAGTTCTTGTTCATTCTCGATGTCTTTTTCAAAAACGGTTATCCAGGATGCAATTTCATCGACCCGGTGGGCATCGCTGCCTCCGGTTCCCGGCAGGCCAAGCTTTTCGGCTACCTTGCGGGCCATGTCGTTTTCGTCTTCCGACAATTTGCCGTTGCCGATCTCCACGGCGTCGACAAATTCAAACACCTTGCGTTTGCTTGCCTGTTCGACGGTCATCTGGAGCTGACCGATACCAAAGGTTTTAAACCCGCGGAAAGGGTGGGCCGCGATCATAAATCCGCCGGCCTTTTGCACGGCTTCCCGCAGTTCCTGAATGATCAGCAATTCCTTGATGTCTTCATAGAATCCAAAAACCAGGACATCGCCCTGATTGGTCGTATACTCGTTGCCGCGAAATATCTTAATCCCTTCTTCCAGGGCAAGCTTGTCCACCCCAGCAAGATCCCATAGGACCTGGTGTTCGGTGAGACATATTCCGTCCAGTTTCATTCGCCGCGCTTCTTGAACCAATTCATGAGGATCAATGTAGCTGCAGGCAGAGAGCGGTGCAGTGTGAATATGAAGATCGATGCGCATAGATTGTCGATCCTTATCGTTTTGCTAGTAATTGTCATTCCCGTTGCCTATTTCTTTCTCCAATTGCCGCAGTGCTTCTTCAAGGAAAGGTTGACGCTGCCTGTCTTTGGGATCCCTGAAAGCTCTTTTAAGATGGATCAACATTTTAAGATTCAGAACCCGAATAGTGTAGCCTCTGAACTCTATTGCCACTGAATTTTCAAGTAGATCACCGTATGCTCTATCCTCCTCGATAGCCGCCAGGACATCGAGAGGCCCGAGCCGGGTTGTAAAAAGTGCGTGGCCCTTGCCCGATATGTCACCATTTTTTGGCTCAATGATCTTGTCGTCAGGTCGACGATGAAACGCGTCAACGGATTTAAGAAATGATAGCAGCTTGGATATATTCTCAGGGGATTGTTTGTGAACAATGGCGGCGTCCATTGTTGTGACGGGTGCTCCCTGGACAACGGCGGCTAAGCCACCAACTAAAATAAATTCGACACCTGCCGCCAAGAGCCCCTCAAGAATTGCGCTTAGATCTGCGCTCACTGGTTTTCCGTTGCCTGTAGGCATGCCGCAACTCCAAAATTGCACGTAAGGCGTTATCGTTGGTCCGCAACCGTTCCTCGGGTGACATCTTCAGGAACATGGCTACAAGCCCCTCATCAACCCCGGAATGGTTTTCCAATTTTGATTTTTTAATCATCTGATTTCATTTAGGTCGTCAATTGTATAACAATAAATCTTAGCTAAAAATGCATATTGACTGTTGGGCATTCAAATAACCAATAATTAATAGCGAATAACTTCCGAACGTATTTTGATTAACTATGCACCAATTGCCGGGTTCTCTGCAAGCCATTTCTCCATAAACTCCACCTGATTCAGTCCGGGATCGGTTTCGAGCGCTTGCCACATTTCTTTGCTCATACGAGCCTGGTCAAGACTGCGGCCGCACTCGATGATGATCTCGGCGAAGTGCTCGCAGCCTTTGCGGCCGATTTCTTTCATGATGCGGCGGTCCCAACCTTGTTCGCGCAGGGACATGCCGACGGCGGTTTGAAGGACAGGCATGGCTTCCGGACAGACAAAATTGGTGTAGCGTTTCATCAGCCCTTCAATTGCCAGAATCTCCCCGTCGGAGAGGCGCACATCCATATTGATTTCCATGCTGTAGATATGATCCACCTGGATGCCGTTAAATTTTACGGTTTCTTCATCCGGAAACTCGGCGCCGATAACCTGACTGCGGTTGAATGTAATCATTCTTATCTCCTTACGCTTGACCCGGATAAACCGGGAAAATGCCTAAAAATTACTAAAATGCCTAATCCGCCTAGGGAATGGCGGACAAGAGTTAAGGTATTCTGTCTTTTTTAAATGAAAGGATTCCGAAATTTTAGCTCATTTTAGTCATTTTGAATTTTAGCTCATTGATAACTAAAATTGCGATATCGCATACAACATCGGCAATCCCGCTCTCAGCTGGACCAAGCACCTACAAACCCTGCATGATGGGACTATCGTCCTGGAAGGCCACACAACTTCGCACCAGCCGAGGATTATTTTTGATCATTTCCCTCAAGAACGTCAGCATTTCTTGTTCAGCAAGCTGTTCGCCTGCTTGAAGCCCAGGGCGCGTAAAATGCAGTATGACGGCATTGGCACTTTCGAGCACCGCTTGCACCAGTACGGGACAACCTTCCGGACCGCCGAGCAGACCCTGGGCAATCTTGCGCAACCCGGCGCCAATTCTAACACCTTCGATTTTTTTGATGAGCTCGGGCGCCGTCGACCAGGCCCTTGGAACCAGCCGGCCCAGTGTGGCCCCGGCTTCCGCGATCTCAAGATCCGGCAGTTGCACCCTGATATTAACCTCAGCTGCCAATAAATCATCCGTCAACCGCCATGAAACCGCTATCATTCCATCTGCCTGTGGTTGGACCTCGACAACTTTGTTTCTTAAAAATCGTATAGGCATTCATATTCTCCTGCAATAGTTTTAAAATGCTCCCTTTTGTCCATTATCTGTGTCAAATTAAATGATAGAATACCTTAATTCCGCATTCCGCATTCCGCATTCCGAAATCTGAAATCGAAATTTATCTCGCGATCGCACTTATTTGCACCGCCCGTTCAACTCACTCAACACTCCCCTTCCTTTCCCTTTGGATCTTCTTCAATTTCTGCCACAGCTTTTCAACCTGTTTGCGGGTTTGTTCCGGTGAGCCTGAATTATCGATAACTAAATCACAATACCCCTTCTTTTCATCAACAGAGACCTGAGAGCGAATCATGTTCATGGCCATTTCTTCTGATGCCCCGTCTCTTTTCATCAGACGTTTTTTTTGCTCGTCCTCCGATGCATAGACCATTAAGATGTTATGAAAAAGTGATTGCATATTGACTTCGATAAGAAGCGGCACTACGGCCTGGATGATGACATTCGGGTCTTCGCCCGCATACTGCTCAACCTGCTTAATGAATTCTTCAAATATGCGGGGGTGTTGAAAACTTTCAAGTTTCTTCTTCTTTTCGAGATCCTGAAACACAATTTCGCGCAATTTGGTTCGATCCAGGCTGCGGTCTTCTGCCAGAATTTGTTCACCAAAGAAAGCCACGATATCTTGCCAGGCCGGTTTGTCGGGTTCCACCACCACCCGGCTTAAAACATCAAAATCTATGGTGCGCACCCCCAATTCTTCAAGCATGCCGGCAACGGTTGTCTTGCCGGTGGCGATGCTGCCGGTCACGCCAAGCAGCAGCCGGTTGTCATTGCCTCTGAGTTTATTAATCATATCTTCTGCCCCGTAGGCCGCCGGAAAAGCGTGGGCAACATCGCTTTCCGCGCCCGCGTAGCTGATCGGGTAGCGTATTCCCCGTTTGTATAGGGCCTCCATCCCATTCAATGCTTTGTCCATCATTTCAGCCGGAATGGCCATGACCATTTCATCATCCTGGGCGTGGCCGTAACGGCGCTCGCCGTAGCAGGGAATGCTCAAAGCCGGATTGGCTTTAAGGTAACATCTTGCAATGGCATCGCTGCAGGAGCTTTCTCCGACACAATAAAATTGCATGACTTCGTAATTTTCAAACTGAAGAGAATTGATCAGCAGCATCATCTGGGCTGGATTGGCATAAATCAGGACAATGTCGGGATCAAAGGGATTGTATACGAGGGGAGCCATCGCCACCGCCGTATATTTGCCGCTCGGCAGTCGTGGAATCTCAGCCTCATATTTTTTGGCATCGGCCCTGCTTTTGGTCCACACGATGCTGCGAAATGTTCCGTCTTTCATATAGTCCGGAATGTCCGTCAATCCGATGATTGAAGGACAGACCACCGACATGAAGTCATCCAACTCGGCTCCAACGGTCCAGTCAAAGTTTCTGACCATGTTGATTAGCTGGCAGAGGGTGGATTTATGGTTCATCCGCCGGATAAATGGAATTTTGGAAATTTCCTGCCGATCTTCAAATAGCTTGAAAGCTACCGGAAAAGACTTAAGCCGCATCAAAAGCTCCAATCTGCGAATCGGCTTCTCCCAATCACGGGATGTGTTCATTATTCACTCCTTATTTTGGAAATTCGGCGCCGCAAGACACCAGGGTAATGTCAAAGTAAATATTAAACAAGTTGCATCAAAAGGCTTTATAAGACATTTAAATCCCAAATCACAAGCACCAAATTACAAATGGTTCGACAAGCTCGCCACCCTGAGCAAAGTCGAAGGGTAAATCTCAAACTTCAATATTCAATGACCAAAACGTTCACCACAGCCATATCGCCTCACCAACCCTGGGTGGTCGGTGATGATGCCGTGTGGTGCCGCTGCAGGCAATTCTTTTTGGATTTTTGAATTTGGGTGAGTGGGATTTGTTTGAGATTTGGTAATTGGTGCTTGGGATTTTCATGGTTTTCATTTAGCTGGAGGTTTTCATAAAAATAGTCAACAACTGGTTAACTGACGAAGCCCTGCAATAGGTGCCAGCCTTACCTCAAATGGCAAGCCACCCAGTGCTCGTTGCCCACGTCCTTGAAAACGGGTATTTCCTGAGGACATATATCCTCGCACTCCGGGCATCTGGTGTGAAAGGTGCATCCGGTCGGTGGATTCATCGGGCTTGGCACATCCCCCTGCAGGACGGTTTTTTGTTTGTGGATTTCAGGGTCCGGAATGGGTACGGCTGAAAGCAACGCCTGGCTGTAGGGATGCAGCGGATTGCGGTATAGTTCCCGATCGGTTGTTAGTTCGACAATACGGCCCAGGTACATGACGGCCACCCGATCGCTGATGTGCTCGACTACGCTCAGATCGTGGGCAATGAAAAGATAGGAAAGGTTCATCTGCTCCTGAAGCTGGGCCAGAAGATTGATCACTTGAGCTTGAATGGAGACATCCAGGGCCGACACCGGCTCATCGCATATGATGGCCAGAGGATTTAACGCCAGTGCCCGGGCAATGCCGATCCGCTGGCGTTGGCCGCCGGAAAATTCGTGGGGATAGCGGCGCAATTGCTCAGGGTGGAGTCCGACGCGTTCCATCAAATAGGCTACGCGCTGCCGAATTTCCGATTTTGGTATCTTCATGTGGTTTCGGATGGGTTCGGCGATGATCTGGCCCACACTCATCCGAGGATCGAGGGAAGAAAAAGGGTCCTGGAAAATAATCTGAAGCGAGGCGCGCATGTTTCTGAGATCTTCCCGATCCAACTCAAGCAGATTCTTTCCGTTGAAATTTACCCGGCCGGCGGTGGGCTCGATGAGGCGCAATATCGAGCGACCTACAGTGGTTTTGCCGCAGCCGCTTTCCCCAACCAGGCCCAGGGTCTCCCCCCGATTTAACGTGAAACTGACGCCGTCCACCGCCCGCACCTGTCCGACCGTGCGGGACAGAACACCTTTTTTAACCGGGAAATACTTTTTTAGATTTTCAACTTCCAGTAAAGCCATAATTAATTTTGGATTTTAGATTTCGGATTTTGGAATTAATACCTAAATCTTGAACAGCGGACCGCAAGAATTCTAAGGATGTTTTCTCTTCGAACCATCCCTTTTTATAAAATAGACAGAATTCATTACTTCGACATTCGATATTCAGGTTTCGATATTCGATATTCGCTTTATAGTAGTCCTTTGCCGTGCGCCGAATGCCGTGAGCCTTAAACCCTACACCTTTCACCGGTTTGCCAATTCCCTTTCAACTTAATCAACTATTCAACCCAATCAACTCATCAACTAATTACCCTTCCAACCAGCAGCTAACCCTTCTGTGCTCGGCCAGGCGGGTCATCGGGGGCTCCTCTTGATGGCACTTATCCATTGCCTGACTGCATCGCGGATGGAATCTGCAGCCCAGCGGCATGTTGGCCGGGCTGGGCACTATGCCCGAAATTTCCTGCAGCAGGCGGCCGGTTTGCTCCTTGCGGCCGATGACCGGGATCGATCCCAGCAGACCCCGGGTATAGGGGTGCCTGGGGTCTTTAAAAAGCGCTATCACCGGTGCTTCCTCGACAACTTTGCCGGCATACATGACAACCACCCTGCTGGCCATCTCGGCGATTACCCCCAGATCATGGGTGATCAGGACAATCGCCGATTTGAACTCTTGCTTGAGGCGCTGCATGAGGGTCATGATTTGAGCCTGGATGGTTACATCGAGTGCCGTCGTCGGCTCGTCAGCTAAAATCAGCCGCGGGTTGCAGGAGAGGGCCATGGCGATCATGGCCCGCTGTCGCATACCGCCGGAAAATTTATGCGGGTACAACCGACTGCGGGAACCGGGTCCCGGTATCTGAACCATGCGCAGCATCTCCACCGCCCAGCGCCAGGCTTGTTGCCGATTCATGCCTTTGTGCAGCCTGCCGGCCTCGGCTATCTGTTCGCCGATCTTTAAAACCGGGTTCAGGGAAGTCATGGGTTCCTGGAAGATCATCGAGATTTCATTGCCCCTGATTTTCCGGATGCCCTCTCGATTCAATTCCAGCAGGTTTTGGCCTTCAAAAAAAATTTGACCCTGAATTTCAGCCGGCGGACACTGTAAAAGCTGCAGAATTGAAAGGGCGGTGACGCTTTTGCCGCATCCACTTTCCCCGACCAAGCCTAATGTTTCCCCCGGGTAGACTTCAAAATCGATCCCATCCACGGCCTGCACCACCCCGTCCAGTGTATGAAAACGGATGTGCAGGTTGCTGATTTCCAGCAGCGGGTTGGCCTGGGCCTTCATAGCTTGAACCTCGGATCCAGGGCGTCGCGCAATCCGTCTCCCAGCAGGTTGAAGCTCAGCACGGCCAGAAAGATAGCAATTCCCGGAAAGGTCACGACATGCGGCGCATGGAAAATATAGGAGCGGGCGGAACCCAGCATCGCCCCCCATTCCGGTGTGGGCGGCTGAACACCGATACCGAAAAACCCCAGCCCGGCTGCAAAAAGGATGGCCGTGCCCATACTCATACTGGTCTGAACGGTGATCGGTACCATTACATTGGGCAGGATATGGCGCAGCAGAATTTTTGCATCGCGGGTGCCCACCGCCCGGGCGGCTTCCACGTATGCTTCTTCCCGGATCGCGAGCACACATCCTCTGACCAGGCGAATGTAGAGCGGGATCATGCTGATGCCGATTGAGATTACCGTATTTTTAATCCCAACCCCCAAAACCGCAACCAGGGCCAGCGCCAGGAGAAAACCCGGAAAGGCCAGCATTGTATCGGTGGCCCGCTGGATTATAAAATCGATTTTGCCCCCATAGTAGCCGGATATGAGCCCCAAGGGGATGCCGCAAATCAACCCCACGAAGACCACCCCGACCGCGATGACCAGTGAAATCCGCGATCCATGAATGATGCGCCCCAGGATGGGGCGGCCCAATTCATCTGTTCCCAGGGGGTCTTTGAAGGAGGGCCCTTCCAGCGAATTCATCAGATTCAGGGCCGACGGATTGCCGCTGAACAGAACCGGCGCCAGCAGGGCGCTGAGCACATAGATGATTAACAGGATACCACCAAACATGGCAGCCTTGTTGCGCTTTAACTTGGCCCAATTGCGGCGCAATGAGCTATCTGCCGCGGGTTTGCCGGCCTTGGCACCGCTGCTGTCGGGAATATCAGTCATAGCGGATCCTCGGGTCCACCAGCGCATAAATGAGATCCACGGCTAAGTTGACCATAATGTAAAGCAATGCGAATATGAGAATCGTGCCCTGAATCACCGGATAATCACGCGCCAGAATAGAATCATAGATGAGGCGGCCCAGACCGGGCCAGGCAAAAACGGTTTCGGTTAAGACGGCGCCACCCAGCACCAACCCGAACTGCAGGCCGACCACCGTGATGATCGGGATCATGGCGTTTTTGAGGGCATGTTTAATGACCACCACCCGTTCCTGGAGCCCCTTTGAACGGGCTGTTGTGGTAAAATCCTGCGAAAGGGTTTCAAGCATGGTGGAGCGGGTCATCCTGGCGATGAATGCAACCACAAATGTTGCCAATGTAAACGAGGGCAATATCACATGCTGCCAGCTCCCGGTACCTCCGGCCGGCAGCCATTTTAAGATAACCGAAAAAAGGACGACCAGCATCAGCCCGAGCCAGAATACCGGCATTGACATACCGAAAAGGGCGGAGGTGGTGACCAGGTAGTCGATCCAGCTGTAGGGTCTGACAGCAGAGATAATTCCAGCCGGGATGCCGAACAGGCAGGCCAGCGAGATAGCGACCACGGCCAGCAGCAGGGTGTTCGGCAGGCGGGCCCAGATTTCCTCGGTAACGGGATTCTGGGTGCGGGCCGAGCGGCCCAGGTCGAAGCGTACCAGTAGGCTCAAATAGTTTGCGTACTGTTCGTAAATCGGGCGATCCAGGCCGAGTTGCCGGCGGATGTTCTCTATCTCTTGGGGGGTGGCCATCTGCCCTGCCAGCACCTGGGCCGGATCACCGGGAAGCAACCGCAGCATAATAAAAAGCAGCAGGGATATCCCGATCAGGACCGGTATGGTTGATAATAAGCGTTTTATCAGGTAATTAAGCATGAATACGGCAATAGTTATTTTCTATTAGTTATTAGATTTCTGATTTCGGATTGATACATTCGACCTAAAATTGATTACATTCCACAATCCCAAATCCGTAATCGGATTACCCCAACACTCCAATATTCCAATACTCCAGCTGACTATCAGCGGCAAAACCCATTATATCTGAGCAAAACCAAAGGTTCAGGCCAAATGTAATCTTACAAACTTGGAGCCAGGGCAGTGAAGACTGCCCCGTCTCCATTCTTCGTTCTACTTACTATTGCATCGTGATGTAGTGGGGATAGAATTTTTCGGTGGGTGTTACGACCATCCCCTTGATTTTGCTGGAATAGGCAATCACGAACTTCTCCACATGCAGCCACAACCAGGGGCTGTCGGCCCAGACGATTTCTGAAGCCTTCTTGAGCAGGGCCAGCCGTTTTTGGGGATCCTGCTCTTCGCGGGAAGCTTTCATGACGCTGTCATACTCGGCATTGCAATAAAAGGCTGAACCCAACCCATTAGGCGGATTGACCTCGCAGGTAAACTGACCGTAGAGACCCATATCCGCGTCCAGAATGAGCGGACCCCAGCCCAGCAGAAACATTTCAAGCTCGGTTTCTTCAATGGGTTTCAGCAGTCCGGCAACATAGGTCGGCCAGTCATAGGTGCGCAGCTCGACTTTGACTCCAATGGCCTGCAGATAGGCCTGGACCGCTTCGGATACTTGTTTGTCAAACAGGTAACGGCCGTTGGGAGTTCTCATTTTAACTGTTTTGGAAAAATCAAAGCCGGCTTCCTTCAGGAGCTGTTTGGCCTTTTCGGGATTGTAGTCGTATTGATGATCCATTTTAAAGTGGCCGAACACTTTGGGGGAGACCGGTCCAGTCATCTGTTCGGCGGTGCCAAACAGGATCTTTTTCACGATCGCTTTTTTATCCACGGCATAGTTGAAGGCCAGGCGTACTTTTTTATTGGTCGTAACACCTTTCTGGCAATTTAAGCCCATGAAGATGGTTCGGGTATCCAACGGCATCTCGACGGTGACGTTCGAATCGGCCTTGAGGGCGGCAACGTTGGAGGGCAACGGTTTATAGCAGATATCTATCTGACCGGCTCTCAACATGGCCTCACGCGTGGCAGCTTCGGGAACGACCTTCCAGGTAATTTTGGCCACGGTCGGCTTTTTGCCCCAGTAATTTTCGTTGCGAACCATAACGAAGCGGTCACCCTTGACCCATTCTTTCATGATATAGGGGCCGGCGCCCACCGGGTGCTGGCGCACATCTTCACCGTATTTCTCAATGGCTGCCGGACTGATGGGGGACGCCAGGGACATGGAAAGGGACGGACCCAGAGGAGCAAACGGGTATTTGAGTTTAAGCGCCACAGTGTAGTCGTCAATTTTAAGGCACTCTTTCACCATGCCGAGGGCAAATCGCAGCGGCACCCTCATTTTCGGGTTTAGAATGCGATCCCAGGTCAGTTTGACGGCGTCCGCGTTGAAATCAGTTCCGTCGGAAAATTTGACGCCTTTGCGCAAATTAAGGGTCCAGGTCAGGCCGTCATCCGATAAATCCATGCTGGTTGCCAGCCGAGGGTGGAGTTTTCCTTCCGGATCCTGATAGACAAAGTTGCCGTAGATTAAATCGCACCAGTTCTGAAAGAGGGTGGTGGTCTGCTCCTGGGGATTCATGGTGTCGGCATCCACGCCGACTCCGATGATAATTTCATCAATATCGGCCCGGGCCTCGTTGGCAGTTAAGCCTAGTATCAGTGCGGCCGCCAGCACGCCAACAAACAGAAAATTTTTGATACATGGGTTGATCATCTTCATTTTCCTCATCCTCCTTTGTGTTAAGGTTTAAAGATCACCTGATGCAAGTTTCCCCCCTTGCAGGACCAGGCGAATAGACTCTCTTTCCAGCAGGATATCAATATTTTCCAGTGGATTGCCGGAAACCATGATCAAATCGGCTTGCTTTCCTTCTTCAATTGTGCCCAGCTCGTTATCCAGTCCTAAAACATGGGCGGAAACGCGGGTCCCGGCCTCAATGGCCGCCATGGGAGAAAACCCCCCATAATCCACCAATAATTTAATTTCACTTAAGTTCTCTCCGTGCAGATTGAACGGTGTACCGGCATCCGTGCCCGCAGCAATCAGAACCCCGGCTTCTCTGGCCATGCGGATACTTTCCAGGTGATGGGGTTTGACCATCAGGGTTTTTTCAACCGCATAGTCCGGGATTCCGGCTGCGACGCCTTTGGTTTCAATGTGATAACACGCTGAAATTGTGGGAATAAACGGGATCTTGCATTCAACCATGATTGCAACAGCCTCCTCATTCAGGTAGACACCATGTTCGATACTGTCGATTCCGGCCCGCAGGGCGTTGAGGATGCCCTGCGTCCCCATGGCATGGGTCGCGGTCTTTTTGCCGGCTTTGTGAGCTTCCTGGACGCCCGCCCGCATCTCCGCTTCGGTAAACTGTTCGCTGCCCGGTTGAACTCCCGCTGTCATTACACCACCGGTAGCCATGAGCTTGACGATATCGGCGCCCACTTTGATCTGGTTACGGGCAGCTTGGCGGACTTCATCCGGTCCATTGGCTTCCTGTCCGATCTGCCAGCCGTGCCCGCCGGTCATACAGATCAACCGGCCACTGACCAGCATGCGGGGGCCCGGAATCAAACCGGTATTGATGGCCTGCTTGAGGCCGAGGTCGATACCGTTATAGCCGCCCATATCCCTGACGGTCGTTACACCCGCCATCAGGGTTTGCCGGGCGGCCGCGGCGGCCTTCAGCGTCGTTGCCGTCGGTGATTCGGCTAACAACGTACTGACAGGGTCAGGACTTCCGTCAAGGCAGATGTGAATGTGGGAGTCGATAAATCCGGGCAGCAGGGTCATTCCGTCGATAGGTATCTTTTCGGCGTTTGGCGGGATGCTCAAATCGCCCTCAGCGACCTTTACTATTTTGTCATTTTCCACCAGAACCGTCGCGTGCTCCAGAATCCGACCGTCACCTGTAATAACCGGGCCGTCGACAAAAGCAATCGTCATCCTATCCTCCGTAACAATTTGTTGCTGCAAATTTTCGTACAGGTAATGATTTTAACCATACCCAAAAGATAATCTGATTCTTCTATGTTTGAGATATTGCGGCAAAGTCGGGCAAATTGTCAACCGTTTATTTTTTCCGTTGATACCGGGAGCGATATTATGGCATAGTTCTAAAAATAATTCCGATAGATCCCAAAGGAAGGGATTTTCTAAATATAAAAGACAGGATACCTTCAATATTCAGTCTTCAATCTTCAATTGTTGGGGTGTTATTATGGTAGATATTCACAAGCTGGTCAAAGAGCACAAAGAGTTGGTTGTCAATACCCGTCGAGATTTACATCGCATACCGGAAGTCGGTTATACCGAAGAAAAAACATCGGCTTATGTGGCGGACTATTTAACCCGTGAGGGCCTGGAGGTTCAGAGCGGGATTGCCCGGTTCGGGGTGGTGGGGTTGCTGAATACCGGCAAGTCCGGCCCGACGCTGATGGTCAGGGCCGATATGGATGCACTGCCGCTGCAGGAAGAAACCGGTCTTGAGTTTGCCTCAACCCATGATGGGGTGATGCATGCCTGTGGCCATGATGCCCATATGGCGATGGGGCTTGCTGCAGCGACGGTATTAAACAAAATCAAAGACGAATTGACCGGCACGGTTAAATTTATCTTTCAGCCCGCCGAGGAAGGTCCCGGTGGCGCCGAACCCATGATAAAGGCCGGTGTGATGGAAAATCCCAAGGTGGACTATGCCATTGGGTGTCACGTCTGGCCGGAAATTCCGGAAGGTACGATCGGTGTCAGATCAGGTCCTTTCCTGGCCGCGATGGATCGTTATGACCTTAAAATCATCGGCCGGGGCGGGCACGGCGCCATGCCCCATATGTGTGTCGATGCACTGGAGGTGGGTACCCAGGTCGTCAGTGCCCTGCAGCGCATCTCCAGTCGACACATGAGCCCGATTGAACCGGTGGTGGTGACCGTGGGTAGTTTTCACGCCGGAACCGCCTTTAACATCATCCCTGGAGAAGCCGTGTTGAGCGGCACCACCAGAACATTTGATTTGGATATTTGGCATTCCTGGGAAAAGCGCCTGGAAAAAGTGATTCGCGGCGTGTGTGAGTCCATGGGCGCTGAATATGAATTTAAGTTTTCCAAGGGCTATCCCCCCACCATCAATGATGATGCCATGTCGGATCTGGTGCGCCGCTGCGCGGCCGAAGTGGTTGGAACTGATAAAGTGGTTGAGCCTGCCAAAACCATGGGCGGGGAAGACATGTCTTTTTTTCTCCAGAAGGCCAAGGGGTGCTTCTTTGGGCTGGGCGCAGGACAATCAGACCGAGTAGGGGTTCATAATCCCCAATTTACTTTCAATGAGGATATCCTGCCACTCGGCGTGGAAACCCACTGCCGGTTTGCGATGGAACTGTTAAGCTGACGGGAATATTCTGAATATATAGTTTTGGAATTGCACACTAAGGAAGTCTTGGAATTAAGTTACAGGAGTAATGGAGTATTGGAGTAATGGAAAAACCTTTCCCTGTTCCGGGCCTTTTCGTAAGGGCAAAGTGATATCCCATACCTAACTGAATTGGTTAAGCTGCACTACAATAGCCCAATAAACCATCACTTCGCCTTATCGTCTAAACGAGGTTTGAATACCTCGTTCAGAATTTCGTGCAATACTCCAGCACTCCAACACTCCAATACTCCGTCACCATGCTGTTGATAAAGCCGGTTTTCTGAGACCCGGTCCCCAAGGACCAAGCCTTATAATTGGAGCATCAATGACCCGGTTTCGTCTTTTTTGCCTGAAAAACGTAATGTTTGTGGCAAATTTAGCGGCCACTGCCGTTGGATCAGGCTTGCTCTATGTTATTTACGAATTTATCCTGCGAGACCACAAGACGGATCAATATGTTGAATTTCATATTCGCACCTCCAATTACCTCGGGGCTATCTTTGCTCTGTGTTTTGCGATAATCATCGTATACGAATGGCCTATTCGACGCTATCTTGACAGAATTGGGCCCAATGCTTCAATTCCTGTTAATCTCCAATCCATTGTTGAAAAACGGCTGCTTAACGAGCCTTATTTCATCATCGGCATCGATATGGCCGCCTGGTTCACAGGCGGCGTGACTTTTGCTGTATTTGAGCGCCACTTTGGCCTGCCATGGCAGGAAATCAGCATGAATCGGTTTGATGCACTGTTAACCGGTCTGCTGTCGACTACGCTGGCCTTTTTTCTCCTCGAACGGATTCTGCAGATCTATCTGGTGCCTTGGGTCTTCCCCAGAGGGAAATTGTACCATGTCAAAGGTACCCGGCGAATTAATCTGGCCGTTCGTTTATATGCAGTTTTTGTAGCCATTAGTTTAATACCGTTGTTGGCAATTCTGGCCAGCCTTTACCGCGTCTCCCTTTCCAATCGTCCACCGGCTGAATCGTTCGAAATGTTTTCCAGCGGTTTGTGGACAATCATCCCGATTGTAATGTTTGTTGGCGCCGGGCTGGTCCTGATTATATCGCTGAATCTGAAAAAATCCCTGGATGCCATGGTACTTGTCTTAAAGCAGGTTACCAAGGGCAAATTAGGTTTACGGGTAAATGTCACCTCCAACGATGAAATAGGTTATGTGGGCGATGTAATCAACGAGATGACCGAGGGGCTCATCGAGCGCGATAGAATGCGCCAGTCGCTGGATCTGGCCATGGAGGTTCAGCAGAACCTTCTGCCAAAAGGTAATCTGAAAATAGACGGTTTTGATATTGCCGGCCGAAGCATTTACTGTGATGAGACCGGCGGCGATTATTACGATTTTATTATACCGGATGAAACCAAGGATAGAAATATCGGGGTGGCTATCGGAGATGTGTCCGGACACGGAATTCCCGCTGCTTTGCTCATGGCAACGGTTCGTTCATCTTTGCGACTGCGCTTATCCCTTCCCGGAAGCATTGATCGAATTATCACCGACGTCAACCGCCAGCTGGTTTATGATGTCGAGGATACCGGACAATTTATGACCATGTTTTACCTGGACATTGATGCGGCAAACCAGAAGCTAAATTGGGTCCGCGCAGGGCATGAACCCGGTATTTTTTATGACCCGGGCACCGGCACATTCGAAGAGTTGAAGGGTTCCGGTGTTGCGCTCGGTGTGAGTGAAGAGTGGCAGTATGAGGCGAACGAAAGAATCGGTCTTGCTCCCGGCCAAATCATCGTTCTCAGTACTGACGGAGTATGGGAAGCTCACAATCCTGACGGTGAAATTTTTGGCAAAAAACGCCTGAATGACATAATCCGCCAACATGCTGCGGCAAAAGCGGAAGAGATAATTGAAGCAGTCATTACAGCCGTGAACCAATATCAAAATGAGTCAGGGGCTGAAGATGACATCACGTTGATTGTCATCAAAAAAGAGGCGGTATAGGACCCATTAATATTGCAGCGAAGTTTGCTATTGAAAATTCCGGCAATCAATTTGGTTTATGAAACCAGCCACGAATTAGCACGAATTTTCACGAAATTTTATTTTTTAATTATAAGCTGCCCTGATGATGACTTTAACGATTATTCGTGATCATTCGTGTCAATTCGTGGCCAAAAAATTAACTGACTGAAAGCTTGCATAATAATGACCACAAATAAAGGAGAACATAAAATGATCAGAATTCATATCAGGAGAACAGTACAGGAGAAAAAGAAAGAGGATCTGAAATTGCTGGTCAATCAACTGAGATCTATAACCATGGGTACGCCGGGATATATTGCCGGTGAAACATTGTCACGGCTGGATAAACCCGGCGAAAGCCTGGTGGTCACCAAATGGCAATCCCTTTATTACTGGAACCAGTGGTTTGAAAGTAAAGAACGCGCCGAGATTCAAGGCAAAATTGATCAGTTGCTGGGGGAACAGACTCGATATGAGATTTATGAATATGACTAAAACTGGTTTCAAAACCCCATCTAAGGCCATATGGCGGCGTTGTCCCGTAAATTGAAAGGTATTGCTCATCCCGCCATTGGCGGGACTCCGTATTAAGTTCACGGGATGCTTGCTGAACACAAGCAACTATTATGGTCAGATGTGAAGTCCCGCCTTTCGGCGGGGCCCTCCGGCCTGATCTAAGGTTTTGAAACCACTTTACCCTAACGTTGCATAAATTCTTGTCATCAAGCCTGGCCGTTATGTCTGAGATCGTTGCTTTTTCCGGTCAGATGCTGGATGCTTGATACTCGATGCTGGATATCTAACAGGACACGATCGGTGAATTTCAACGACATCCAGGATCCAGAAACCAGAATCCAGGATCAGTCAATACTTTCAATGGTCTTCA
>CACVKW010000680.1 GCA_902749685.1 Olavius sp. associated proteobacterium Delta 1
AGATTGTGGCCATGAATTTTTATTGGCATTCTCATGCAAGCGTCGCCATTTTTGTCCATCATGCCATCAGAAGCGGGTGGTGGAATTCGGCCAATGGTTATGCACAGAAGTGCTAAAATATGTGCCGCACCGCCAGTGGGTTTTCAGCATTCCAAAAAGATTGCGGATCTATTTTATGTTTGACCGTAAGCTGCTCACAAAACTGAGCCGTTGCGCCTGGAAAGTGCTGAACTTGTATTTGACTCAAGCCGTACCCTATGACGATGCCAAAGCCGGTGCTGCGGTCGCTGTTCAGTCGTTTGGTGACTTTCAAAATTTTCATCCTCATCTTCATATTCTCTGCACCGATGGCTGCTTTTACGACGATGACGCCTTCATGGTATGCCCACCGCCCAATACTGGTGATCTTGAAGAGTTGTTTCGCCGTGAAGTGTTCAAAATGCTCAAAGCTGAAGGCAAAATCAATGGTGTGGTGATCGAGAATATGATGAATTGGCACCACAGTGGATTTAACGTTTATTGCGGCCAAGCCATCTGGCCGCACAATGAAGATGGATTAGAAAATTTAGCCCGCTATATCATCCGAGCGTCTTTTTCTCAAGAGCGAATGACCTATATTTCGGCCAATGATTCATGTGACGGTGTGGCAAAAGTCATTTATCAAAGTAAGGATGGAACATCGACGAAAACATTCGATGCCCTGGATTGGCTTGCCCAACTGGTGACCCACATTCCCAATAAGGGCGAACAGATGGTCAGATATTACGGGTTCTACTCGAATAAGTCACGGGG
>CACVKW010000681.1 GCA_902749685.1 Olavius sp. associated proteobacterium Delta 1
CAGGATCCAGAAACCAGAATCCAGGATCAGTCAATACTTTCAATGGTCTTCATTGCAGCAGCGAAGTTGGATTTCAAAATTTTATGCAACTATAGGGTTAA
>CACVKW010000682.1 GCA_902749685.1 Olavius sp. associated proteobacterium Delta 1
ATTTGACAGACCATACGACAGCACCATTAACTGCAGTCAACTTCTGAGGAGTTCCCAGGTGGTCATTTTGGTAGAAGTAATATTGACCGCCCACCTTCATAAACAGCGGATCAGTTGTCCAGGTTGATCCAGGCTTATAGCCATAGGACTTTATCACATTCCCTGCGGCATCCACTTCAGCAACCAGTCCCTCATCGGCATAGACAAAGTAAGTTCTAACCCCGTTTACTTCTTTCCACAGGCGTCTGCCGAACGGATCATAGTAGTAGGTGGATATCAAAGAACCGGAACCGTCTTCAACTCGCTCCAGACGGTCTTCTACATTGTAAATGTAGTTGGTAACCTGACCGGCATCAGTCTTTTGAGTCATGTTACCGTTGTCATCGTACTCAAAGGTGATGCCGGCATAGCCCTGAAGCTCATTACTATCATTGTAGCTCCAATTATCTGCCACACCCGCGGCCGTCAGCCGATTGCCCACAGCATCGTAGGTAAAACCTTCATCAGTCTGAACAGGATTATCGGCGCTGGTCAGCCGGTATAGATCGTCGTAACCGTATCCATAATCACCGTGCTCAGTTGCCTTGGCCGTGATGTTATCCATCTTATCATAATTGTACTGATAATTCATCAAAATATTTTGACCCGGGTCTTTGGCGGTGATCATTTTGACCCTCATCAGCGGATCGTAGTCATATTCGCGCTTGCTGCCGCCCGGCAAAATTACATTATCCGGCCGGTTCCAGGTATAGGAACTGTAGGTAATGTATCCTGAACTTGGTATATTCACCCCGGTCAGCTGGTTGTTATCATCATAAGTGTAGGTGTAGATTTCCGCATCCGGGCCGGTAAAAGTCTTTTTCAACCCGTTTTTGTAATAGGTATAGCTGTTGGTCTGCTCAAACGGTCCGTAATTCACCGTCTCAGAAAGCTTGCGGTACAGTTCGTCGTAGGTATAAGCGGCCGATGTGACGCCGTCGTCATAGCCGGTGAGATTGCCGGCCCGATCATAGCTGAAGCTGACGGTCTTAACCGGATTAACATGATCGGTGGTCGCAAAGTAGCGGATCTCCGTCAGGCGGCCGGCATCGTCATAGTCGTATTCGGTCATCTGGTTCTTGGCATCGATCTTTTGGATCAAGTTGCCGGCATCGTCATAATCGTAGGCGGTTTGCTGGCCCTCCGGCCGGATTTCTTTCACCAGCCGGTTGTTGCGGTCGTACTCGAACCAGGTGATGTTGTTCTCGGCGTCAGTCAGCGCCATCAGGTTGTCGCGGTTGTCATAGGTGTACCGGGTCTCCTTGAACAGCGCATCCGTCACCTGGCTCAGCCGATTCAGATCGTCATAGTCATACCCGGTTGTTTTCTGCTCTTTATCGGTTCTGGCGGCCAGGTTGCCGGCCGGATCATAGGCAAAGTCCGTCAAATTGGTTTGCGTGTCGCTTAAAATATCCTTTTCAATGATCTTGCGCCCTCGCACGTCATACACAAACTCTTTGGCAAAGGTCGGGTAAACGATCCGCGACGGCTGGTTGGAAGCCCCTCCTCCGCCCGAGCATGAGGAGCAGCCCGAACCGGTCGCATCGGAATACTGCATACCAATCTCATTGCCGTTGCCGTCGATGGTTTTTGACAGGCGCCCATCGGCATCGTACTCATAGCGGACCTCCTTGCCCTCGGCATCGACCTGACGGACCAGCTTATTGTCGGCATTGTACTCTAATACGGTCTGGTTGCCCGAAGGATCGGTCACCAGCGTCAGGTTGTCGTTCTCGTCGTAATCATACAGGGTTTCTTTGCCCCGGGGGTCGATCTGCCGGATCTTGTTGCCGATCTCGTCGTAATAAAAGCGGGTCACATTGCGGTAGGGCTCAACGGCGTTTACAATCGGGTCGGTCACCGATTCCAGACGCCCGGCGGCATCATATTCATACGTCCACAGCTTGCCGCGGGCATCAATTTTGGTCAGCACGTTGCCCATGGCATCATGGCTGGTAAAGCCGGTGATGCCGCCTTCCGGATCGGTGATCGAGGTCAGGTTGCCCGTTTCATCATAGGTTATCACGGTCAGGGCTTCGGCCGTATTGGCGTCTGCCAGGCGTTTGGTGGTCAACAGGTTGCTGTCGTTATCATAGGTGTATTCCGTTACCCGCTCATGTTCGGTGCCCACGGCTTCAACTTTGCGGCTAAGATTGCCCGTATCGTCGTATTCATATTCGGTGGCAACTCCGTTTTCATCGGTTTGCCTGATGGGCTTGTTGAACTTGTGCTCGTATGCGGTGGCAACATAGATGCCGTCCGGGTGGATCACTTTGGTCAGGTTTTCCCACTCGTCATATTCCTTGCGGGTGACGTGGCCCTGCTCGTCGGTGATCAGCAGATCGCGGCCGTCCTTGGCGATTTTCTGCACCGTTCGGCCGTTTATGTCCACCCGTTTGGTTTCGCCGTCGCGATCATACCAGACTTCCTTGATCGTTCCGGCCGAGCTCATGATGCGGACAAAGGTCTCTTTTTTGGCCTCGTCGTAGTCGTACTCGAAGAAATATCCTTCTTGCCGGCTGTCCACCACCGAGGCCACATTGTCGTGGCCGTCATAGGTGATGGTTTTAAAATGGCCCCTGGCATCGATGGTCTTGTCGAGGCGGCCTTTATCATCATATTCAAATGCGGCAGTATTATTTAATACATCCTTGACGCCGGAAAGCCGTCCGTCGGTATAGCTGTACTCCACCCGGCGGTTATCGCCGTCGTAGACGGCGGACAGCAGATCGTCGGTGTTGTATTCATACCAGAGAACCTGGCTATCATTGCGGTCGGACACGCCGATGAGTTTGCCGTTGTCACCGCTTTCATACAAAAGCCTGGCGACAACACCGGTTCGCGAACCGTAGGCGGTCATACGCCCGAATTCATCATAAACCATCCAGCCGCCGCGGGTATCCTCCCAGCGATAGGTGTCATCCTGCTTGACGATGCGAAAAACATCGTGAATAAAAACATTGCCGTCACTGGATGATGCCTCGTAGATGACCCCGCCCTTGTCGATGGATTCGATCCCCGTCCCCAAAGAATCCGGCTTAAAGGAAAGCCGGTTGCGCTCGTGCTCCCAGCGCCACTGATTGCCGTAAAACCAGCGTTTCACGTCCACCGTGCCGCCCGGCACCTTGAGCGCCAAATCCACATCTTCACGGTGGTACTCCCGCATCACGGTGTTGACATATGACCCTACCGGGTGGAGGATATTTGATAGGGTATCTTTCAGCAGGCACTTCAGGCAGAACTTTTCTTTTCTGACAGGCTCCGGAAAGCACTCCACGCCCGTGATCGTCTTGGGCTTGGGCGCGGGTTTGGATGTGCTGCCGCCGCCGCCAGAGCCGCCGCCGCCGACGCTGACGGAGCCGCCGCCGGCACCAATGACCGGTGCGGTTCCGGTGGCGGCGGTGCAGTCATAGACCCTGGTAAAACAGGATCTGCCGGTTCTTTCCACATACTGCCCGTTCACGCAGGTGCTGCCATAGGATACGGTGACACAGGACTGATACGTCCGGCAGCCGCCGCCGGTGCCTTCCTCTTCCGGTTCAAGGGCCGTCAGGCAGGTGATTCGATAAGGAATCGTGATCCGTTCCTTGGCTTGCAGGCTGCTCGGAACACCGCCCAGAATTTCATATTTAAAATGTTGACCGTTTTGCGGCAGGTTGACGACGATATTATCGGCCCGAATCAACCCGTGGTTGGTCAGGGTGAATTCACCGTTTAAGACATCGCCGGCCTGCATCTTCGGCAGGGTGACCGACGCCGGACTGACCACCACAACGGCGGCGGGCACATCGGTCTCAAAGGTGGTGTTGAGGGTAATCTCGTATTGGTCCTCGATGGTCGTCTCGTTGACCTCCCACTCCACGCTCACCAGGTTGTAATCCAGGAACACTTCTTCGTTTACGGTCACCCCCGGCTTGACCCAGAACCTTCCGATTTGCTCGATATGATCAGCGGCCGTGATCCGGTACTTATAGCGGCCGGCAGGCAGGCCGCTGAACATGGCTTCCCCCAAACCGTCCGTGGTTTGGGTGGCGTTCTCGGTGGTCACCGCTTCATTTTGAACCTTGATCCTGGCGCCCTGCAGGCCCTGGACGGGCTGGCCGTATTGATCCAGGGTCTCGTTATAGATATCGGAAATCTTAAACAGGGCATCCCCCAGGCCGGACTGGGTCACGGCCACCGACAGATAAATGTTATTGGCGGCATAATTTCCGCTGGCCACCTTCAGGTAATAGGTGTAGTCACCTTCGGCTACCTGGGCCTGGGTCGGTGAAAAAGCGATGTCGATCCTGCGGCCGGCACCGGATGTAATAGTGCCCTGATCGGCAGCGGAGTTTAAGTAGATCCAGTCCGGCGCAATGCTGCCGTCCGTATTGTGCAGGGACAGGGTCACATCGGTCAGATCCCCCAGGCCGCTGTTTTTAAGCGTAACGGTTTCAACAACCGTATCTTCCCAGGCCAGGCCGGTGGCCACATAATTTGGTGTAAAGTTTAAAACCGGTTTGGCATCATAAAAACCAGCATTGATCGAAACCGTTCCGTGCCCGGTCTCCCCGGCCGCACCGCTGACCACATTCAGATACAAGGTGTTGACGGCAGCGGCCGTATTATCCGCCCAGATGGTAAAGGGCAGGTTCACCGATCCACCGGAACCGATATTTTTGGCACCCCCCACAGTTAAAGTGACACCGGGGGGAAACTCGCCGCCGGGCTGATCCGCCGCATCATAGACCAGCCGCACCTCGGACAGGGAGGTGCCCTTGCTGGTGGCAACCTTGACATTGACGCTCTTCTGGTAGTTGCGCGAGATGTTCGGGTTGACGGTGGCCGGTGAGACGCTCACGCGGCTGATGACAAAACTGCCGTGCACCGGCCGGTTGCGCAGGTCCGGATGGACGGCCCGCACCGTGTATTGGCCGGCTTCTTTTTGAAGCGGCACAAAGGCATGGCTGAAAAGCCCGGCATCGTCGGTGTACACTTCATAGGTCCGCTCAAATCCGCTGACGGTGACCACCAGGTTCAGCGGCACGCCGGGCAGCGGGTCGTCGCCGGTGCGCTCGATGGCCCGCCCGCTGATGACGATACCTTCGTTGCCGTTGGAGACCGGCGGTGTAATGTCGTCCACCGCGCCGTAATAGGAGGTGTCGATCAGGTAAATGTCATGGGTGGTGCTCAGCCCGTTCATGGCGACCTGATCGGTCTGGCCCTGGTGATGGTAAATGGTGCCGACCGCAAGCCGGATAGAAACCGCATCCGGTGCGTTGACCGGCACGTTCATGGCGATCAGATCCGAGGTAAAGATCTCGCCGGCCGGTATCCGGGCAACCGTGTTGCCGTTTGCCAGCCCCGTAATGTAATCGCCGATGGTCTGCTTAAAACTAGCCGCGCTCAAGGTATTGCCTTCCTCATCCTTAAGATAGAAGGTGATCTGGTCGGAGGCGGACTGGTTGACGTTTCTGGCGGTCAGAATTTCGATCTCTTCCTCGCCCGTGTTTTGCAGGCTAAATCCGACCTTGCCGGTAGCACCGCGGGTGAATTCTTCGTTAAAGATCCGCAGCACCAGCATGCCGTCAGCCACCTCGATAAAGGACGTGCGGTTGATCTTAACCGTCTCGCCGCTGTTCGGCTTAACCTCCAGGGTGACGGTCATATCGGCCACATCCGGCAAATCGTCATAACCGCCCACAACCACCGGGATGACCGCGGATTCACCGGCCGTCAGGCTGAAATTTGCCGATGTGTGGCTGCGGCCGTCCACAGTTACCTTAAGATAAATGTTGTCGACCGCAGCAGCAAAGCTGTTTGCCACCGTAAAATCCAGGCGGTTCATCAGTCCGCGTTTGAGCCGCACGCTCTCGTCCAGGGCCGCGCTGATCTGAGGCAGGGTCAGGCTGCGCGGCAGGCTGTCGTTGTTGTCGCTGACCGCCACCAGGGTGTAGGTGCGCGCATCGCCCGCATAGCCCACATCCGTAAAGGTGGAAGATGTCAGCAGGTTTGAATTCAGCTTGGCGCCGTCTTGCACGGCACCCAGATACAGGTCATAGCCGTCCACCGAACCCGCTTCCGGATGGGTCCAGGTAACAACCGGCAGGCTGAAGTTATCTTGAACCACGGTGATGCCGGATACCGGCAGCAGGGCAAAATCCAGGTACGCCGGCGGGCAGGGCACAGACTCGTTGCCCACCTCATCGATGGCCGTCACCATGTAGTAGTGCTGGGAGCCGGAAGGATTAAAATCGATCCAAGAGGTCTGCGCAAAGCCGTCCTGCACCAGGACGGCGTCCGCCACCGGCGTGCTGTCCGTGGCCGCCCGGTAAAAGGCATAGCTGACGGGATCGGCCGTGGCGGATGCCGTCCAATTGGCCCGGATGCCCTGGGAAATCAGATCCAGTACCAGGTCTGTTGGTGGCGGCGGCGCAGCGGAATCGGCAGTGACGCTGACCGCGGCACTCATGCCGCTGGCCGACTCCTGCCCGTTGACGCTGCGGATACTGGCGACGGTGTAGGTATAAAGGCCGTCTTCAGTCGGCTCGTCAAAATATTCCAGGCCGCCGTCGATGCGGGCATAGGTGCTCAGCTCGGTTTCATCCTGGGTCCGGCGGTAAAGCTGATAGGCGACCGCCTCATCCACGGCGTTCCAGGCCAGTCTGATCCGGCCGCCGGGCAGGGCCTCGCCGCTCAGTCCGCCGGGCACGGCCAGCGGCGGCAGATCGCCCTGGTAGACCTGAAACTGGTTGGGCGCCTGAATCTCATGGCTGATGTTGCCCAGATCGTCTTGGCCCGTGTAGACAAACGCCAGGGTTTCGACGGCGTTAAGTCCGGCATCCGCCGGCAGGGCAACGCTGCCCTGCCAGGTCTCGGCATCACCGGACTGGGTTTCGATCCGGCTGATGGTGTCGATCGAAACGGCTTCGCTGCCCTGGCTGGGCAGCAAATAGCCAAACCCGATACCAGCAGCGGGGTCGCTCTTTTCGTTTAGACCGACCGTCACCAGGAGGGTCACCGGGTCCTGCTCGTCGTTTTGAATCGGCGAAAGCGGCAGCACGATCAGGCGGCTGGCCGCCGGACCGTCGGTGTCGATCAGAATGCTTTGCCCTTCATCGATGACGGTTCCCCGGTTGCCGGCCGCATCCCGCGCGGAAAATACGGCCCAGGCCCGGGCGCTGGGGGTGCTTTCGCTGATGCTGATAAAGCCGGTGTATGTCAGATTCGCGGGAATTGTCAGATCCACGGATATTGGCAGCCCACCCTCGGGGGTGATGGTAAAAAACGGCTCGCTCTGCAGCGGCTCGCTGACGGTCAGCACGATATCCAGCCGGCCGGGCGCCATCGCGCCGCTGACCGGGTCCACATTGCCCTGGGGGGTATACTGGATCGAGACCGCCCGCGGGCCGATGCTGTCGGATTCCGCTGCCACCTCAGCCGAGAGTTCACTCTCGTTTGCGGCCTCGCTCACCGTCGTCACGCGGTAGTACCAGGTGCCGTCGGCAGGAGGCAGGTCGTCATAAGCGGCAGCGGTGATCAGGTTTGAATTGACTTTGACGGCATCTGCGATGGTGCTGAAGCTCAGCGAATGGCGATAAACATTGTAGCCGTCAATATCGCTGGCCGCAGGCGTCTGCCAGGTGATCCTGATCTGCCCGCCTGACCTGGTTTCAGCCGCCAGGTTTGTCGGCGCAGAAGGAATGGCTGTATTCAGGGCTACATAAACCGCGTCCGATTTCGGCCCGGCTCCGGCCCGGTTTTGGGCCGTCGCTTCGATCATATTCTGTCCCTCGACAATGGTCAGGCCGGCGCTGAAATTGCCGAGCATGTCCGCTTCAACAGGCTCGCCGGCAACCGCGTCATTCCGATAAAAAGTCACGGTTGAAAATTTTTCGGCATAGCCCGAGACCGTAATCTCACTTTGGTTGACAGTCACACCGCTTGACGGCTGAATAATGGTCGGGGCATTGGGAACGGCCATGGCAACATCCAGGCTGTATTGATCCACGGTCATGTTGCCCAGGGTGTCGAAAGCGGCAATGCTTAAATTATGGGGGCCATTTGCGAGATCGGCGACATCGATATAGCAGGAGTATCCCGGTCCGGTATAATCGGTACGGATCAGGCTGCCGTCGATCGAAAATTCAACCCGGCTGACCCCCGCGCTGTCTGTGGCTGCAAGAGTAGCGGAGGTTGACTTGTCAATGGTATACCCCTGGACCAGGGCATCTTCACCGATCATCACATTGGTGATCTGCGGCCCCTCGCTGTCCGGTACCGGTGTGGCGCTAATCGTCGTGACCGCCTGGGTCTCACCGTCGGATTTGTTGACGGCCGTTACGACAAAATAATAGAGGGTGTTGTCGGTCAGTCCGGCCACCTGGGCCGTGGTGCCGGCGGTGGTTAAAGCGGCTGCAAGTCCTGCAACGCTGCTAAAATCAGTCTGGCTTGTATAGACCGCATAGTGCTTGACGTATTCCGCCGGCGCGGCCGTATTCCAGCTCAGATCCACCTTGCCGCTGTGGGCGGCTGCGGCCAGGCCCGTCGGGTTGTCCAGCAGGGTGTAACCGGTGACACCGACGCCGACGCTTTCATTGTCCGAGGCATCCTGGGCATAAACTACAAACGGGTAAGCCGAAGACGGGCTCAGACCGGTCTTTTCGAAGCTGGTGGCCGGCGCGGGGCCTTCAAGCAGCACGCAGGCCTCGGCTGCAAAGCAGACCCGGTACCTTGCCGGATCGCCGGACGGGCCTGCACCCCAGGAGAACACCAGCCGGCCCGCTTCCGGGGCGGTGGCAGTGAGATTGGCCACATCGGACGGGGCGACAGTATCTAAAGGAACACCGGGTACGGAGGTCACATCCGCACGGTAATTACCCCCGAGGTCTATGGCGACAACCGCAAAAAAGTATTGCGTACCGGCCGTGAGGCCGCCTGCCGGGTAGCTGAAGGTGCCGGCGCCGACACTGCCGACTTCGGCAACACCCGCATCCGCAATATTTTCGAAGGCGGACCCCCGCTGGTAGATTTTGTAGGAGGCGATGTCCCCGTGCGCGGACTCGTCATAGCCGGTCCAGTTCAGGGTCACGGCGGTTCCGTCGCCCTCGCCGCTGACCGCAAGGGTTGCCACGGGAAGCGGGGCCACATCGTCAAACACGATTTCAACGGTCACATCCGGGCTCATATTGCCGGCCCGGTCTTTGGCCGCCAGGGTGAACGGGTTCGATCCGCTTGCAAGGGTTACTGTATAGCTCCAGGTCGTTCCGGCCTCATGCCCCTTGATCTCCTGGCCGTTGATCAGGATCGCGGCATAGGCCTCGCGGGTCCCGCTGACCACCTGCCTGGGGTTGTGGGTCGGTGATTCAACCGGATTTACTACCGGTGCTTCAGGCGCAAGGGTATCAACGGTAAAAATGGTCTGGTAGAGCGGGCCCTGGTTGCCGAAATTGTCTTTGAGCTGCAGGGTGATGGTGTAGATGGACTCCCCAAAGCTGCTCTGGGGCGCAAAGACGAGTTGATTGCCGTTTTCAACGGACCAGGCTCCCGGTACCTGGGCAAAGCTGTTGTCACGCACCAGATGGGTCGAACCGGCCAAATCGAGCCCGCTGGTCTGCTCCAGAAATGCAACCACGACATTTGATGGTTTTATGTTCAGGATGCTGGTGTCGGCCGGTACGATACCGGAAATGGCCGGAGCCAGGGAGTCGACCTGAATCAGGACGGTTTCAGGATGACTTTCGTTGCCGGCGAGGTCCTTGAGCGTGATAATCAGGGTATTATCCCCCTGGCTCAGGGTCAGGTCCGTTGACCAGTCGCCGCTGCCGGGGGGCACCTGTTGGCTGCCGTTGATCCAGACAGCGGTACTGTCCTCGCGGGTACCGCTAAGGGTTACCGCGGTGGAGTTGGATTCATTTACAACCGGAGCAATTTGGATCACACCGCTGGTCACGGAACCTCCGGTAATAGACGGTTTAACCGGCGCCTGGCTGTCCACGCTAAATTGATAACTTGCAGCCGGGCCCTGATTGCCGAGGTTATCGGTGGGCTGAATGCTGACCGTATAGACCGAATCAGCCAGGCCGGCGGCTGGGACGAATCTGATCTGACCGTCGCCCTCAAGGGTCCAGGTGCCGTTGATCTCGACATCGCCGCTGTTTTTGATGGAGCGTGCCGTATTGTCAAAATCGAGCCCACTGGTGGTTTCGCTGAATCCGATCAAGACTTCGGCCGGGGCTGCGGTTAAAAAGCTGTCGTCTGCCGGTGTGATGGAGGTGATAGCCGGAGCCACGGAGTCGACATAGATATCGACATATTCCAACGGGCTCGCATTGCCGGCCAAATCCAAAACATGGATCTCTATGGCATTGTCACCCTGGCTCAGGTTCAGCTCAACCGACCAGTCCCCGGTTCCGGCGGCAACCTGCTGCGAACCGTTAATCCAGACACCGGTATTATCCTCACGGGTGCCGGAAAGGGTGACGGCGGCACTGCTGGATTGGTTATTGAAGTGATTTCCCTGGATCAGACCGCTGGTTACGGTACCGCCGGTAATGGCCGGCTTGTCCGGCGGCTGACTGTCGACCGTAAATGCAAAGCTGTAAGCCTGGGTGTTGCCTTCCGCGTCTGCCGCCGTAAAGGATATGGTGTAGGTGCCGTTCGGCAGCGAATCCGGTGCCACCGCGGGCGTAAAGGTAAAGGTGTCGCTGGATTCCCCAACCGAACCTGCCACCTGCTGGCTGCTGCTGTCGCGGACATCGACAGCGGCCATCACGGCGGCATCATCGACGGCACCGTACTGATCATGCAGCGTGAACACAATCGTCGTCACCGCCTGCATGGCGGCGCCGTCAGCCGGCTGGGTGCTGACCAGCTCCGGCGGCGTCGGGTCGCTCACATGGGGCAGCGCCGCCGTCAAGCTGTTATTCTCCTCGAACGACTCAAGCACAGCCCCGGAGCTGTCTGCCGTAACGCTGATGGAAAAATCACCGGTAGCGGCCGTCCAGGTCTGGCTTACCTGAACCGTGCCGCCGGCAGCAATGACCGGGTTGACCGTCTGGACACCGATGCTGCCGCCGCCTATTTCAAACTTTACCTGAAAAGTATCGACAACCGGACCGCTGCCTGAATTGGCGATGGTCGCCGTGAAGGTCACCGTCTGACCGGCCTGGATCCCGAATGCCGGTTCCCAGGAAACATCGGCAACTTCAAGATCCGGCGGTGCCCCAAAGGTTGTGAAATGCCATACCGGACCGCTCGTCTCCAGCCCGCCGGCGCCATCGTCGCGCGAAACGATCTGCCAGTAATAGGTGGTTCCTTCATCGAGTCCGGCTGCCGCATAATCCGAGGTTGGATGGCTTTCTGCAACTAAAGCCAAATTTTCCGGATCGCTGCCCAGGTAGACATCATACAGCACCGTGTCCCACGGGTTGGGGTCGCCACCGGCCCAGCTTAAGGCGACATCCTGCGGTGTGCCTTCATTGATTACCGGGACGCGAACCGCGCCGTTTGACGGGCTCGGATTCTTGGGGGTAAACGGCGGGCTGTTGGTGGGCGGCGTACTGATGCAATCGCTCTCGGCGACCAACCACGGCGTGTAAACCACATTGCCGTATGTGTCGTCGCCATTCGTGTTGGGGCCGTTCGTATCGCCCCACCAGTTGTTGACGGCATTGACAGATGTACCATTGTTATAAACACCATAATTCTGATTCCTCAGAAAATTGTTCTGACTGATCGTCGGCTGGGCATTATTGGTGGTATATACGCCGTAGAGGTTGTCCTTGAAGTTGTTGCAATTGATAACAGCGCCATTACTGCCGTTATTATCCGCAATAATCCCGGAATGGCTGCTGTTGCGAATTGTGTTGTATTGAATGGTGGGTTTGGCGTTGGCAAGGTATATATCGGCATTGTGAGTATGGCCGCCGTACTCCACATGACAGTGCTCCAGCAGCGTTAACCCGTTATTGGTTTGATCTCGAAAATAGATCCCTTTCCAG
>CACVKW010000683.1 GCA_902749685.1 Olavius sp. associated proteobacterium Delta 1
CCAGGATCCAGCAACCAGAATCCAGGATCAGTCAATACTTTCAATGGTCTTCATTGCAGCAGCTAAGTTGGATTTCAAAATTTTATGCAACTATAGGGTTGACAGTTAAACTCTTTCATGTGCTTTGCTCTAACCACGGGATTTCAGTAGGTGGCATTGATTGGAAAATGTGGATTGAAGATATAGAAAAGTAAACTCAATGCCAGGTAATTAAGATTATGACATACTGGATATTTTGGAGATGCAATTATGACAATTTCTGATACAATAACTGGATTGAGTGTGGTCGTCCCTGTTTATAATGAAATTGAGATCGTCCAAGATCTTATAGAAAAGCTCATCTTAGCATTAAATAGACTAAATACCCCGGCGGAATTGATCGTGGTTGATGATGGTTCTACAGACGGGACTTCTGAAGTTCTCAGTTCACTTTCGGAGAAAATAAAACTGATCCGACATCCCTGTAATCGCGGGTATGGAGCTGCATTAAAAACTGGAATACGCCAAGCAACCTATACAATTGTTGCTATCACGGACGCGGATGGAACCTATCCAAACGAAAATTTCTCAAAACTGATGACTGGCATGCAATCCAACGATATGGTTGTAGGTTCAAGAAATGGTTCGAAAGTGCACATCCCTTTAGTCAGGAGACCGGCCAAATGGTTGTTAAATAAACTTGCAAATTCTCTTGCAGAGATGGAAATTCCGGACTTAAATTCAGGATTTAGGGCATTTCGTAAAGAGATTGTGGAAAAATATACTCACATTCTTCCGAACCGTTTTTCATTCACGACTACAATAACTTTGATTTTGATATCAGAAGGTTACAGAATCAAATATATACCGATTAATTATCATAAGCGTAAAGGCCGTTCAAAGATAAAGCCCAAAGATGCACTTGGATTTTTAATACTTATTATCCGTGCAATTACTTACTTTAATCCGTTGCGAATCTTTTTACCATTTTCAATGGTTCTCTTTGCTTTAGGTATATTACGACTAAGCTTTGATTTTTTAATTCTCCACAATTTAACTGATTCTACCACTCTTTTATTTCTTTTTGCTCTCCAAGTTGGATTAATCGGTATTGTAGCAGATCTAATTGTAAGAAGAAACGGATAATAAACCATCCGGCAGGGAAATTCAAGTCATCCCATGCCATGCACGGGCTGGTAGTTGATTTTTGTTTAAAAATTCAGGTAATAACTTATCAATAAAGTAAAGAGATCATTAAATGAAGAAAAAAATTATATTTATAGTACCACCCTTTAAAATATTGAAAGAAGGAAAGGGATCTTTAATACAGCTAAAAAGATATGGAAATCAAATTCCTCTGGGAATTGCGATTCTCGCAGCTGTTGTAGAAAAAAACGGTCACCAGGCAGAAATAATTGATTCAGCAGCAGAAGATCTAACAATTAATGAAGTTGTTCTTAGATTAGGGAAAATGAAACCTGATGTTATTGGTATAACATCCACTACGGCGTCCAAGAAAAGTGCCTACCAGCTAGCAAAGGGAATTAAAGCAAAATATAAAGTGCCACTGATATTGGGGGGCGCTCACGCAATGGCTTTTGGGGAAGATATTTTTCAGGAATGTGAGGCATTCGATTTCGTCTGCTACTCTGAAGGGGATATTGTCATAGAACAACTAATTGAAGCTATTTCTGGAAAACGCAGATTAGATAGTGTCGATGGGATTGTATATAAAAAAAATAACAAAATTATTAAAAATCCAAATCTATCGGTTATAAAAAATTTGGATACTGTTGCTTTTCCAGCTTACCAAAAATTTTATTTAGACTTGTACAAAGCG
>CACVKW010000684.1 GCA_902749685.1 Olavius sp. associated proteobacterium Delta 1
AAATTTGAGACCCATTTATTCCGATAATCACTTACTGCTTGTCAATTGATTCTAAAAATACTCCTTCATTTAAAAACATTCAATCCGCATACCTACACCCACCGTTTCAGGGAACCGATCCCCATAACACTGTCAATAGTGTCGCTGTGGCTGTATTCATCATTCAGTTGCACGTGCCCTAAAGCAACGTGGCCCAACCCATGCAGAACTATTTCTGAAATGTTGTGAGAAGCTTTTTCGAAATTAATTCCAAATACAATTCGGTCTTTTTCAGGCGCCAATAAAAGAATGGTCCCCTCTTGTGGTGTTGCCATAAATTGGGCATGTTCAATTGACTGGATTTCCTTAATTTCTATATTTCCAAAAGGGGAATTAAACTTATTCAGAACAGTCTGGAAGGCAAGTATGTCTCTCGGATCAGATTGGGCAACAATAGCCAGTTGATTTCGTAAGTCTTGCCAAAGGGTTTCAGGTTGATCAGGCTCATACTTGTTTTCGTACCAAAGCTGAATTTCCTTGATTTCACCATGGTCTCCATGGACAGGGAGCCACAGGCTTTCATTGGATACACTTACGACAGGGGAGATCGATTCCTTTGAGACATCTGAAGGTTTTTGAGGATACCACCGGGCAACTAAAGATTCATCACGCTTGTTTTTAGCTGAATAGAGTTCTGCACTATCAAATTGTCCAAATTTATTCGCCAGTCCTACAAGACCGTTCAAGGCCCAGGCGTGAATATTTGAGTGGCTGTGCGGCAGGGCGATAGTCCTGAATGGTGATAGATAATCTTGATCAGCATCCATCCACCACAATGCAACTGGGAATTGACTCATGGTCCCTGAGCCATCTGGGTCACCTGGAAATTTAAAATTGACCTTCTGGGTACCGCCGTCGTTGTCAGTTTCCTTGATTTCAACGCACAGACGCCAATTAGAATTTTTTCTTTCTCGAAGAAATTCTGGATTAAAGATCAATTCAGCTTCGTTCTGCTCTCTCAGGACTCCGACACATTCTTCGAGATTTAGACCTTCAATATAAATGTCATTTGACAAATGAACGGTGGCTATCTGTCTGGAATCAAATAAGTGGCTGATCAACGCACACGCAAAGTCAGCCGCAGGTCTTTTTTCAGACTCGCCTTTCCAAATCAGACGCAAATTTAAACTATCTGACAAAAAATAAATCTCCCCATTGAGTTATAGAATTCTGTCGTTTGTTGAGTTTCTATCTCGCCTATTCAACTTACTTTTGCTTGGAATTCAGTTAATTGGATATAGAAATAGAAAGAACGTACGCTCGTCAGACCTTGAAAGGCAATATCTGGCGAGATATAAGTCTTTTTCATTCAAGGCTAAATTTGCGTTCAATGCAACGTCTCTACAAAAATTGTTAACTTTCCGGATTTGGATATAGTATCTCTTTTAAAATCCTATCTATATCAATTCCTCTGCGCTGCGCCTCTATGACCAGTTCGAGTGTTTTAGGCGGAATTATCATTCTTTTGAAAAAAATTCTTGCCCGGTCTGGCAGCTCATCTATATTTCGCCCAGCTAGAATCTGGCGAGCTTCCATTATGCCACTATCAATAAATTTCGCTAAATAGTAAGGTGTAATTCGCTTTTTGTATTCGCCATTTTCGTTTTTGGTGATCATTTCCGTCAAGCGAGATTGATGAAAACCGAGTTGCCTGGCGATTGATGACAGCTGCCTTTTATCCCTGAAGTCACGCAGTATCTCCCTGATCTTAGGGGCAAATTCATCCAGGGCACCAATCTGGGCTTGGTCTTCAATGTAAGCGGAGTGATCTTTATCAGCCATTTTATTAGCCATATCCCTAACTTAACAGCTAAACATTCATCCTGTCAAAAAAATGTTGCATTTTATGCAAAAATCTCTGTTGATGCTTAAAATATGCCCGCAGGGTCCATTAACTGTCCATTTTGGCCGGCAAGAGGGATTCACAATCTTTCAGTAAATTAAGATAATTGTTACAAAATTCAGGAAACCATTTTTTCTATCATCTTAGCGACGCTCCCTGAATGTTGTGAAATAAGGGACCGGATAGAGGGTGTGCGGATTAGTTCCTCAATGTCTTCAGGTTTGCAGGCATTATATTTTGACATTATCCAGATGAACTCGACGGTGTAATCTGATTTCATTTTAAGCAGGGAGCGACGTGCTTCGCTGATTTCCGAGCGGTCTGTGGGATTCCATTTTGCACCATGTTTGGCCAAGATATGGATCATTTTTATTTTTTCTCGTGACTCTTCATTATCCATGTTCCTTTTGTTAGACCGATCCGTTTTCCAGATATCCCAGTGCTTAAAATCGAAATACCAGCTCATGCTGGTAAGTAAGGTCTGTATCAAAGGTGTACCGCTGTTTTCATATTCGCCTAGTTTGAATCCTATTTTAAGAAGCTTTTCAAGAAAGTTAGAATTTTTGGCATGGCATGCCTCTAATAATATTCCTTTCAACTCGGGCTTCGTCGGATCCAAGCGGATTTTCTTTAAATTGAAAATTTCAAAATGTTCATAACCAGCCGCCAATTCCAAGGCGTTTTGGTCATTCTCCGTATCAGGATCTTCATGCCAGGAGTCAGGTCCTTTAGCATAAGGATCTGCGCCGGCCCATAATGTGAGCGACACCCATTTGAGATTCCCCTTTATACAATGGTATCTGAGGGCTATATTGACTTGTTCCTGGAAGCTGGGAAAGCGGTCCCTGTAGTTTTTGAATACACCCAAAGCTGTCCGAATTCGGTTACATAAAGCGTATGCCAAGGGATTATCCGTTTCGACATCAGCACCCTGCTCAATAAACCAATTCATAATATCCGGCTGCCATGTTTCAAAAACTGATGACATAGAGACGGAATGGATGTCGGCACCGTGATCGACGAGCAGCTTAACCAGGTCCAGTCGGCGTTTATAAAGTGCATGGTCCAGCGGCCAATACCGGGATTCATCTATATTGGCCCCGCCATCGAGCAGCACCTTAATCAGACTGTGAAACCCCAGGTCCATGGCAATTTCCAGGGGGCTTTTCCTTTTGTATCCTGAATTTGATGGCGGAGGATTGACCGGCTTGCCGGATGCAATCCATTCCTGCACCTCAAACAGCTTCCCTGCCTTACATAAATCGATCAGAGGTTTGATTTCTTCATATGTCTCAGTATGTTTCATAAAGTAACCACGGATTACCATCGAGGATGATAATATTCATTCCTATTTTCTTCCTCTGGGCACTCCTCATCGAGGATCGACGACGGGCTGGGGCTCATCGGATCCAAGCGGTCCGCCTGGTCTTGAGCCCATTTCAGCCAATCAGCCAGGGGCTTTTCAAGGTTAAGAGATAGTTCACCGGCAGTTGAAAGTCTTTCTATTTCTGCAATGTATTCCCGCAGAATTTGGCTCAATTTCCAGTTCTCGGCTTCGGAGATTAATTTTTTGACCCTGGCTTCCTCCTCAAGATATTTACGTCTGAGTTCAGCTCGTTTCTGTCGTTCCTCCTCAAATTGCCTTTGTCGCTCAATTCTTCGGCGTTCTTCCTCTTCTTTTTCTTTATCACGCTCAATTTTCGCAAGGGCAACTGTCACCAGGCCACTAATGAAACTGTTTATTCGGTTCTCAAGTTTAGATTTTTTCCCATCATTCCAGTTTTGCTGGCAGCCATAGATATAAAAATCCCCTGCATCATGGATAGTGAGACAGAGATCCCCGGAAGGCACACGTTCCTCTACAAACCTGCTGTGCCCGAAATGGTATCGCCCATTCAAATCATGCTCTTCGGGTCTTTTTTTCTTGGTCGCCAGCTTCTCGCTTATTCCGAAACTGATAGGAACTTCTTGAATTTTCGTCTTAGTGCGTCCTTCAGAGAGGTACACTGTGTAATCCCGTTTTTCGAGAACTTTAAGAATCGTGTCTATAATGCGTAACGCGCGCTTTAGGCTTCCCTTTGACACTGCAATATCAAGGCATCCCTTTTTTGGTGGATTTATAAGTCCGACATCATTTGGTTGCCGGCCATTTAGGATTTCCGAAGATTGCTTGATCAAGGGATGAGGACTCGACAACCTGCCAGGAACAACAATAGGCTCTTCCTCCGATTGAATAGAGGGCGGCATTTTCGCCGTGAGTTCCCTGTTCTTGTTAGCAATACGACTGTAAGGATTTGGTGTGATGGCGATGGTTACATTCTCCCCAGCGGGTAGGGGCAACCGTTTCACCTTATACCCGGCAGCCTTTCTGGCCCAATAACCCCTGGGAGGGCGCGGTATACTGTGTTTTTTACAGATTTTCGCCAGCCCCACATCAGACAAACCATACTTTTTAGAAAGCTTGGTAATTGCAACAGTCCAAACCTCCTTGTACAGCTCAGACCGGCTAATCTTTACAGTACTATCATCCATTGTTCATTCCCTTTCCTCTAAATTACGATCATGATGATTTTATTGCCCCGGCTTTCTAATGGATCAAGTGCATATGATATGCAGATACACTGATTGATTACGAACTCATTACTTATACGAACACCTATGCCGATGAATCAAGCAAAGGATAGAGATTGAGCAATTTTCAATTCATATTTTTGGCCATTTCTATATAGAATCTTTCTCTTTTTTTCTCTTGATCAGTTTGAGCCGGCATTTGATACGCATCAATTTTGGTGATCAGATTTTTTAGAGTCTTTCCAAATACGGATGAAAATATCCAGTATCCATTTCTTTTTCGGATCAATCCTATTCGACTCATTTTTATCCGGGCCTTGGTGACTGACGACTGGCCGAGAACATATTCCTTTGAAATATGATCCGTTGTGTCCAGTTTCTGGTCTTTTGCATTTTTGATTTCAAATAAAATCGCCAAAAAGGCGGCCCTTTTCTGGTGAGCGTTCTTTGCGGGGAAAAATATTTCCGCCAGCTGGATAGGATCCGAAATTCGGTAAATTTTATCTTTGTTGGCTTCGATTTTGTCGGATACCGCTGTTTTGGTCAGCCTTTTCATGCAAAATCACCTGTCTGATTCATAGTGCCCAACCGCACAAAATGTCCAAAAGCCTGCATCCCCTTACCGGGCAAATTTGGTATTTCCAAAAACCGGGAAAAACGCCGGTTTGGTACTCACCAATGCAGATTCATGGACAAATATTTCATTTTTATTGTGTTTGTATAGGATTGCCGACGATGGGCGAATTAAGATGGATTGCACATAAAAAATTTATGTAATCATAATGGGTTATTCCAGCTCAGCCAGTTCCTGAGCATATGACTTAATTTTGCCGTTTTCCGTCTTTTCAGCGGCATCGGCAGCTTCCCCTTCAATTATTGGCTCTCGTTTGACCTTGACCTGAGCATACTCATCCATAACGATCTGCTGCAGGATTTCGACCGGGTCCGCAATGGACTGGCTATTAGTTGTAAACAGCTGGTTAATAAGGGCCAATGTAAATGTGGCTTTCTTGGCTTTTAACATGATGTTGTTCCATTCAGATTCAAAGAGGCGAGCCTCTCTGTTTCGGGCCTCTGTGACGCCATATTGCCGCCTCAGCCGGGCGATCTCCTCATCCCTGGATTTATCCAATATGTCGGAATTGTGCGCTAATTCCGCCTTTATTTGGCCCGAACGGGGCTTGAATCCGATTTTTGGAATTTTGCCGAATTGTTTTGTGTGTTTTATACTGAACTCATAGGACTCGTTTGTTATGATATCCGAGTTTGGGTCGTTGATAGCTCTGATTTTCTCCCGCACAGCTTCGAGCAAGCGGATTTGCCGGTCAGTGAAAGGATTCAAATTTCTCATTGTTTTGTTTGCAGATAATTCTGTTCGCTTTAATGTCAGCGATAATCTTATTTTTTTGATTATCGCCTAAATCTTTCCAGTCGAATTCGTAACTTAGCCCGTGGCGGTCTTTAATATATACGATTTCGTCCTGGTCCGTTTCCAATGGTTCGATGAGTATCTCTCCCAAATGCCGTTCCTGAGTGAGCAAGATTTGACCGTCAGTTCCCATCTGTAGCAAGTGGATCAGCTTTGATACGGTGTCTTTTTTCCTGTCTTCAGCGTAATAGGCATTAAGCTCCGCAAATTTCCTCGTTTGATTTAATTGACTCAGGATTAAAAGCTTCCACGGTAGCTGGTCAGGAATTGATTGCGAAAAGGCCTGGTTAAATTGCTGACGCGTTTCTGCTCCCTGTTGTTCCTTTGGGCTGAATGGAGAAATGATAGGGTTCAGGAAATTATCTTGTAAATTTGTGGGATTGTGTAATTGGGCATCTGTGGTTTTGCGGTTTTGCGTAGGTGTGAAGATAATTTTTGATAATTCTTTGCGGAAATTGCGTTTTCTCCTCATTTCCTTCCCATAAAGTTTAAGGCGTTCAGCGGCAAGAATTTTTTGCTGTTTAGTCCGCTGGCGTTGATTTTGTTTATACCGCACCCAATTCGGAATTTGATCTCCGTTGTGGTTTTGAAACTTGTCCAGGAAACAAGGATCACTGAGCCACCGGCTCATAGGTTCAAGAAGTTCCTTGTTTACCGCCTGATTCAGCATTATGGCCTTATCCAGAATCAGGTTGCCGACCGCTTTCAAGTCGAGTTCGGAAATCTCCATTTCAGTCAGCTCCGAGCAAAGTAACTCCTGGAATTTTGATGGATCGGCGCGGGATATACCAAGGAAATTCATTTTTCAGGGTTCATGAACTGCGAAATATTTTTCAAGGGCCTCTTCGACTATTGCCCGTTGGGTTGCCTCTTTTCTTTTATTGCCTTTATTTTTTTGATCTCTTTTTCTCTTGAAAACCGCCTCATACAGCTTATCAGCCAAGTCTTTTCTTATCTGGAGATGAAACCGTTCCGTTTCCTCCTTTCGGGCATTTGTGCTTATGTTTATTTGATCAAACGCATCGTTTCGGGTTTGGAAATTGATGGATTTTTGCAATTGGGGATTGGAATTTTCGATCAATCCTGCATCTGATGATTTACACAATTCATTATCAATTCCTGATTGATTTTGATTCGATTTTCCAGGTAAAGGCCTATCTTCCAGAAAATCCTTCATACTGCCTGGGTGCCGCTGGTTTTTTAAAATATCCGCACCTTTTGATTTGAATTTACCTTTTTTTACCGCCATTTTTTTCTCCACGATATTCCAATGATTTGATTCTTATTAGTATTTCTTCTGCAAGGGCTTTGAACTCCTTTGAAGACCGCCCTTTTGGATCGTAATCTGTAATAGGTTTTTGAAATGCAGGACTTTCTTCGATCTTGACTCTTTTATTTATCTTGTTCTTAAAAACCAGCGTTCCGTAAGTTTCCCTTAGAGCTTCCTCCATCTCTTTTTCCAGAACCAAATTTCTGCCGTCAAACTGATTGATGACAATACCAAGGATTTTAAGATCCGGATTAAAATATTTTTTGGCCTTCTCTATGGTTTCGAACAGGTCTTTCAATCCTGCAAGTGCATAAGGCGCCGGCTTAACCGGGATCAATACATAATCTGCAGCATTGAGCGCAGCTAAATGAAGATGGCCGAATGATGGCAGACAATCAATTATGCAATAGTCAAATGCAGATCCTCTCTTTAGTGATTCAAGAAACTCTTTCAATTTAAATATTATTTGGAAATCCCGTTCAGCGACCGGGGCAAGCTTGATGTTTGAACCAAGCAAGGAGAGGCTTTTGGTAACTGGTTCCGGACCAACCGGTTTACCATCATAGGCATGTAATATATTTGCTGCCAATTCAGTCGAATTTTCAATGAATGAAGATGTCAGGTTTCCTTGAGGATCATTATCGATAGCAAGCACTTTGGTAGAACGTTTGCCGGCAAGGATTTGTGCCAGGTTAAATGCAATGGTGGTCTTGCCAACCCCTCCTTTTTGGTTTGCCACAGAAATTTTTATCATTTTCTCCGTAAAAAATGGTTAATCGACTCTAATTTAAAAACTTTTGCCTAAATGTGTGCTTGTGTATTGGCGCCGGCATACAATTCTAATTCTCAAACAACTATTTGAAATCATTTGGTCCTGCCACGATATCATCCGAACCTCATAATCGAAATCAAGAGAAATAGTCGAAAAAAATCATCTGCGGGATTAAAGAATTCTTTTTTTATCAATCATATTAGAAGTGTTGGTTTCGTAAAAAGTCATAATCATTAATATTAAACCATTACGAAAGGAGGTGATTAAAATGCAAGATGGATTTATGTATGGGGTTTCGGGGAAGTGGAGCCTAATGATTATTTTTTTCTGGAGTCTTGTAGGGCTTATAGTTTTTTGCTTCGAAGCCGCCGAATATTTCCTTCCTATTTTCTCGGTTTGGTCATGACATGCTCGAAATCCGCGTTCTTTCTTTGAGCAGCGCTTCTTCTGAACGACGCAAGCTGCTCCTGGTCTTCAGTGCCCGGCGTATCGACCTCGATGATCTTCACAGCCTTGCCTTTTGTGGCGAGAATATCTGGTGTGTGGCCTCTCTTGCCGATCCCATCAGGCGTCTCAAATCCATCAATATCTGCCTCGACTTTATAGCCCTGTCTCTTCAATTCATTCGCCAACTGTCGGACCTTCCTGTCATGTGTTCCCTTGGACATGATCTTTCTCCTTTTCTTCTAATTGGTCACAAGCTGAGATTAACTGCAATGCGTATGCCTCTGAAGTCACACGAATCCATTCTGGCTTGATATGGAATATCCAGACTGATAGAAACGATATGTCCAATACCAAGGCGACCCATGCAACCGGTTTTATGCCGCTAAAATCTTCCCAATACGGGATCACTTGGGTAAGAACCATGCAAACGGAAAGAACTGTGAAGGTCAATGCGTAAGGCTTCATCCCCCATAGGTTTCGGCGGAATCCATAATTGACATTTTCCGCGAATATAAGCCCGAATCCTTCCTTATCTCTTGTTCTGGATTTCAGAAACGAGATGCATGATCTATAGATATTGTCCGATCTTTCCGGATCTGATTGCTCATCCTCGGCGGAAGGGATGTCTATTCCGATAAGGCCTGATAATATCCTGTGGTATCTTTTCAAGGTGACAGGGTCGAGATCGGAGCCGTGATGGCTAAGCATCAAGGCCGCCGGATTTCCTCCCCATAGCGAAAATAGATAAGATTGTTTGGACCTTCCTTTGTCCCTTGCAAGCTGTTCAAGGAAAACCGCCATGCCAGAGGAGGTGCCAAGCCAGACAATAAGATCCCATCCATGGAACTTTTGAGGGAACAGGCTCGCAAGGGACAGCCCGATAGGAAGAACGACGATAAGTGCTGGGATAAGTCTTGCATTTACGGAATATTTATCGAATCCCGGGAAAGCCATCATCAACCTCTCGATACATAAAAGTGTGTAACATGGTTTCAGTCCTCCCAGCCGCACGCCACATGACACCCTATATCCGCTGAATCGCCTAGGATCAATAAGGTACCGGGCAATCCGACCTCAAGCATGAGCTCGGAGATCTTTTCCATGCTTCTGATATCTTCGCCGCTTTGCTCTGTTGACGAATGCGGGGGATGGGCATGCCATTCTCCGACATAATACAGATCGCCCTTTGTTGCCTCATTGATACTTTGAACCAGTTCGTATAATCCCTTTTTCCCCCTCTGGAAATAATAAGGTCTTTCGATGCTGTCCGGCGGGGCAGGTAGTGCTATGCCCACATACACGATTCTCTTGAAGCTGTTTATCCATCCGATCAATACGCCCCCTGTCTCATTCGGTGACTTTTCGTCCCTGCATCTGACCATCTCATCAAGCACATCATGGCTCATCCGGAATTGCCATCCGCCAGATTCTCGGACAATGACCTCTGAAGGGACAAAACTTTCGCATTGGACGCCGAATCCGTCCTCCAGTATCAGGTTTATGAATGCCCTGGCCTCACTTCCCTCGGTTATCTTTTTTATCTGCCTCGATATTATGCCGGCATGGATCGCGACAAGGTCCTGGGCAATGACTGTCGTCGAGCTATTGCAGGATGTCGAATAGACGGGCTGATTCTTATCCCCGGTCCTATAGATATTTTTTATTATTGGGCTCTCAAGCCCTCTGACCTTGAGTTGAAGGTCTATGTCATCAAGGCGGGCTTTCCTTTCCGAATCCTCACATATCAAGACAGAGGTATAACCCTTGCCGCAATAATATGCGCTTAAAGTCTGTGACGCCGGGCGTGCCCTATACGCAAGGTCCAAAAGAACGGAATATGACGCGCTGCAATCAAGGATGATATCCGTGTTGAATATCTTTTCGATTTTATTGTCGATAAAACCCACAAACCTGGCATCATATGCCTTGGCTTTCGCTTCTTCTAAAGTCCGGTTTATCTCGTCTCCCAATGCGACTGCTTTCGAGACTCCACGAAAATATCCGCTTAGGGCATGCCGCGCGAAATTGTGCGGCAAGAGGGTGTCATCATCAACCAATGTCCAATCAGAGATGCCCTGCCGGGATAGGTTGAGGACCACCTGCGAACCAAGAGCGCCAAGACCAATGACAGAAAATGATGTGCTGGCTACTTTTTCACAGATGCCCGCCATGTCCATCGCGAGTCTCTTGGTGAACGGCCTGATCACCTTGAAAGGATCGACTTTGGCCTTTGTCAATTCATCCTCTTTTCTTTCGAAGTATTCCTGCAGGACATATATGTTTTCCTTCCTCTTTGTTAGTTTGCGAAGACAACCGATAGCCAGTGATATTTCGAGCAATTTTTCGCGGAGACCGAAGACAACTATCTCGGGTATCGTTGGTTCGCCTTTCAGGTTCAAACGGGGAATGCATAGCACCAAGATCAAGTATTTTTTAAGATATGCCTTGCCCTTGTCCTTGTCTCGGTAACAGTTCCGTATGAATTGGAATATTTCCCTGTCCAGGTCGATGGAAAGTTTCTGCTGAATCAGATCATGCAGCTCCGAGTAGTTAAAGGGCGTATGACTGATACATTGACTTGAACAGGGTCCGGTTTTGATGCAGAGTATGGCAAAAGGATTTTTCCCTGCAACCTTCTTTTTTGAGCCAACCTCAATATATAATTGAGATGTAGGTCCATCAGATTGGATGACATGTGTGGGGAATATCTCAAAGCCTGATTCGCCTTTGATGATCCGATCATATGTCGTCTTGTCCAGGACAAAATCGCCCGCGGAAGACAGCAGGAATGGCTCCATTGGCTGTTCTTCCAGATGAAGCTTGCCAACAGCGGCCCGATCAAGCCAATCCTTAACCCGCAGGACGAATTCGATAAAATTCTGATTGTAGACCTGATCCATGAAACGAACATCGAACAGGCAGAGTTCGCGGGGCTTGCTTTTGGGTGTCAGGTGAAGATGGGGTAGGTCCGGGAAATCCTTCCGAAGGGCGCATGCCTTAAGCGAAGGCAGACCATGATCGAGATAGCAGATTGCTATTCTTTCAATGTCCAATATTCCATACGGGCACCTGCTGGGTACAGACACCCTTATAGAGAGGACAATCGCCTCAACTCTCTCCAAAAACCCTTCGGATTCATATTTGATCCAATCCCCAAAAGCCTCCCGGCGCTTCATGAGGGCGGATTTGATGATAAACAAGGGGAAAGAGAGTTGGTGGCCCTTTTCGAATTCCGTTACCTGGAAATACCCCATCATCCGAACCGCTCAGGCTTTTTGGTGACTTTCCCCGCACCGAGTGATGCGCCAGCAGCCAAAAGGACGAGCCTGGGGCCGAATCTTGTGATCTCAACGATGACCGGATTCCTGCTGTTGGCTCCCATCGGCTGTTCCATCGTTACCTCGAAATCACCGCCCTTATCGCCGACAAGCTCCCGGTAATATTCGGCAGCCTGGAAGTGCGGCGGCCCCGGTTCGTTTCTTTTGTCCTTGGACGGTATCTTTTTGCATGAGGCGATAAGCTTGCACTTATTCTGTCCCTGATCCTCGAACAGCTTCTTTACGTTCTCGATAGGGTCTGTGTTCAGGTCGCCCTTTTCGTCCTTGTTCAGGGCTGTGTGGCTGCAATGATGGGAGATCTTGAATACGTCGAATTCCAGCCGGTCAAGGTTGCCGTTGTTCTCACTCGATGAATAGATGTTGCTCCATGCATCGGATTCGGCGTCGCTGCCGAATATCACCTTTGCCACCGATAAATTGTCAATCCGGAAATCAGCCCGGACAACGATGCATTTGTTGTTCTTGTTCTCATCATCCTCCGTCTTCCATGAATGCGGGGAATGGATGAAAAGCTCAAATCCGCTGAAATGGTTGATGACATCGCCGGGCCTAAAAATGAGGTGTTTGACATCTTCATATCTGGCTTTTCCGCTATCCTCGATGTATTCTTTCAGCGAATCGGATTCGCCGAAGATCTTTATTCCGCTACGCTTATCCAGGAGGCGGTACCGGGCTTCGCTCCGGAGGATTTTCCCCTCACCGTTGGCACCAGTCTCCCAAATCATCGCGTCAGGCACCCATAGCTCGGTGAATTTCCGGCGGTCATCGCCCTGGTATTTTTGGGTGTGTTCTAGCCAGTAATAGTCTGAAAAGCCTCCATAATGATCCTCATGCGAATGCGTGATCATCAGGACATCCAGATCCTTGTCCTTGAGCCTTTCATCAAGTTCATCTTCCAGGTTGATCCTTTCGTCACCGTCATCCTTAGCTTCAGCAGGGCAATTGTAGTCGATCAGCAGATGCCTGCCATCCTCATTCTCGATCAACGACGAATCGCCATTGCCCACGGGATAGAATCTGATTTTCATCTCCGACATCGAATTCTCCTATCTAATTGAAATCTAGACTTATAGTCCCATGACAGACCTATAATTTATCGCTTGACTTTCTTTAACACAGAACTTAGATTCCTAAATAGCGAAACTAGTCTAATATACCGAACCAAAGTTCGATATACAATATAAATTCGATATTTCGGATGTCAAGCGTGATAGTTGCATTTTTTTGAAAATAATAATATGTATTATATAATCAGATTGTTATTAGATTGGAGGAAACGATGGCCTTGGGTGATAGGATCAAGGAGATAAGGATGTCGTTAGGATGGACGCAGGACCAATTGGCAAAAGAGGCGCAAATCAGCAAGAGTTTCTTAAGCGAGGTCGAGAACAATAAGTCGAACGTCAGCGGGGAAAGGCTGCTAAAGATCGCTGAGGCCTTGCATGCTTCGCTTGATTACCTTATGAAAGGTGCGCCGGCGTCAAGCGATACGGCGGCCAAACCAGTCGAGATCCCAGCGGAACTATCGGAATTAGCCGAGGAGCTGGGCCTTTCTTTTCGGCACACACGCACGGTTCTTTCCACGCACCAGTCACTGTTGGCAAGGAGAAGCAGCAAGGATGAAACACCGATGACAAAAGAAGGATGGAGAAGGTTGTACGAATCGCTTAAACCCTACATGGAATAGTATGAAGCTTAAAGACTCGCCAGTATTAATGAAGATGGCAAGGGGGATCGGACTCCGGAGGTTTTCCGATGCCGAGAGGGCGATAAGGGACTATTGCCTGCGAAGAGTGCAGGGGATCATCGAATCATTCGGTGAAATAAAGGACTTGAACCAGCTGCTGGACGTGGTCAGTTCCAGCCTCAGGATGACATTCGAGGAGGTCCATGATGACTCCCAGATAGCTGAAATCTCCGGCAGATACCTGGCGAAGGGCGAGCTCATTTTCGCCAATCTTCACAGGGAAATGGATGAAAAGACCGATGGCATGCTCATAAGGCTCAAAAATGCCAAGCCCTGGGAACCGATATTCGTCGCGATCATCGATTGCCGGGGGTACAAGGCGTGGAGGGCATATTTCTCAAAATGGCATGAGATCGGGCATGTCCTCACTCTGAAACCCACGCAGATGACTTTCCAATTCCGCCGTATTCCAGTCCAGAAAAAGGCCCCTGAGGAGCAGATCGTCGATAGGGTAGCTGGTGATCTGGCTTTCTTCAGTTCGCTGTTCATGCCGTTCTTGATCGAGGCTGTGGGGGAGACGAAAAGACTGACGTTCGATGCGGTTGAGCAGCTGAGATCGACAGTATGTGTAGGTGCCAGCAGGGAAGCGACCCTAAGAGGGGCGGTCAGGCAGGCACTGTTGCCCCAGCTTCTTGTCATCGCTGGCATGGGGCTGAAGAAAGGCGAGCAAAAGCTCCTGAATTCTCCGCAAAAAAGACTCTTTAAAGAAAAAATCGAACCAAAACTAAGGGCCTTGGAGGTCATGGGCAATGATAAAGCCGCAAGAATAGGCCTTCGCATCCATCCGAATATGAGGGTGCCCATGGATTCAGTCATATCCGAAGCCTATGAGACCGCAGGAATGATGTCGGGATACGAGGATCTATCCATGTGGGAACATTCCAAAGGCTGGCTGGAAGGCATGCCGATCTGGGTTGAGGCCAGAGCATCCGGAGACAGGGTTTTTGCCTTGATATCCCCGGCGTCATAATTGTGATCGGCGCTGCATTTCACAGCTTGGTTCTTGTATATGACCCCGGCAGCGCATCGATTCAGAAATGGCTATCACCGGCACCCTCTGATACTGGCCCAAGCCTCGCATATAAAACCCGATCCTTCCCCTTGTTCTTGCCGGTAATGGTCGCGACCTGTTTCCCGGGCGTACCGTTTTCCAGTTCATATATATAATGGATATAGGGTCTCATGATAGGTCCTTTCATGTTTGATGGCCGTCATTCAATTTACCGCCAGTCCAGCTATCATCTCATTGAATCTGTTGATTTTTTCATCGTCGGACGCCATCAGCGTAAGCGGCCTAAGCCTCCTTTCCGTGAAATGTTTCAGGATTCCAGGCTTATCCGTATTCAGCAGGTAATCCGTTATCTGCTCCGGCAGCCGATTGCACAGGGCCAGCATCTGGCATACCCTGGCCTTGCTGACCCCGAACACCTCGGCGACATCATCATATTTTGAACCTGGATTGTCATTGAGATACTGAATGAACTGGGTACCGATTTTTATCGGATTGGCCTTTTTCGGCTTGAGGGATCGTTCCCATTCCCGCTTCGTGATGGGCTTATTCGTGGGGAAAGCGGCGGGTTTTTCACCCCTGAGAAAGACCCTCTGCTTGGAATTATATATGAAAAAACAGACTATTAGCTCTGATACTGACCTTGTTCGCTGAGTGGATGAATCGGGGAGCCAAACAAAAATGCCCGGTCAATATTGACCGGGTTTCTTTTTATATCAACAGGTTATTTATCCAATAATATTTCAGCATCAAAAATACCAATTCATCCACTAAGCGAACCAATTCAGTCCATTAACCATCAGCCACCTCCATCTTTCATCAATAGGGGCAAAGCAAAGCGGTCGTTGTTGACTTCGATCTCCTTCTCAGTGTTATCTGAAATATACTTATGATTACATCGCATTATCACAGGTAAGGAAATTGACGAATTATTTCTTTGCACGTGCTATCATATGTGTCATAATATCTCACAATGTAAAAGAGGCAGCCCATCGAGCTGTTGCTATTTTTCAGAACCCGTTAACTATTTGTTTATATTGCAAGTAGACAGCCAAAAAATTATCTGCTACCGCGTATCGTTGATGGACACCGTGGTAGTTCAATCCTATCTTTATAATGATGGCTCCTGATCGCAAATAGAAAATGATTCTATTTCTTGGTATGGTAGAGGAGTACGATAATTGGCATTTGAAATTATTGAACAGATTTCTGAACCGGAAACCATCGCAGTAGATAAATCAATTCGCGAAATAAAGCGGCTTAAAAAAGTTTACGGTGACGGTAGATGGCGTAAAATGAAGGGCATTTTTATCATTCGGTTTCAATCAGGGGATATCTGCAGAGCGGAGATTCATTGGTATGAAGCTCATGGCAAAGGAAAAAAGGAACAAAAAATAAAACGATTTTGGCAAAAATAGGTCAAATAATGAAAGAATTTATTATCTGTATTAAAAATAGAGGATATGAGGCTTCATTAGAACTCTGGAAGGTTTACATGACCGTTCCAGATGATCTGGCGAAAAGACAGAACTTGTTGCGAGTCATTGATGAATCCGGCGAAGACTATCTTTTCCCTTCTGAGTATTTTGTTCCGTTAACATTACCAAAAGTTGTCCGAGATGCTATGATGCGGGATTCGCTTTGAAATTAAATCAACGAGGATTTTGTGTCTGAAGTCATCAGTTCGTTAAACGCCTCCATTTTCTCCCTCTCAGTTTTCATCAATGTTATTGGTCTAAGTTTCCTTTCTGTGATGTGCTGTAATTTGTCTGCATAATTGATATCGGAAAAAACGGCAACTTCGGAGACTGTAAGCAGATCGGTAAAGAGCTTTACGAACTTCGTTTTTTCTTCGGACCAGGCTACAGAGTTTACTACACAATCAAAAGCAACTCAGTCATTATTTTGCTTGCTGGCGGGGATAAATCCAACCAGACCAAAAACATAGCGAAAGCAAAAATGATTTTAGACGAATTGGAGGAATAAAACATGTCTGTAAAAACTAAAAAATTCGATATTGCTGAGCATTTGAATACGACCGACGATATCCGGGATTTTCTGAACGAGGTTGCCGCCACTGGTGACGAGTCGGATTTTATCCATGCACTGAATACCGCCGCAAGAGCCATGGGTATGGCTGAAGTGGCGAAAAGGCCGGTGTAACCCGTGCAAGCCTATACAAGTCTCTTTCAGAGAACGGCAACCCTGGTTTTATAACAATCAGCAAAGTCACCAAGGCGCTTGGTTGCCGGTTGAACGTGGCGTGATTCAACCCATCTACGGCCTTTTGTTTCATAAAGTTACCCAATCTCAACGGCACTGCTCAAAAAAACGACCGATCCACCATACACCAGCGAACATTATTTACCGGTTATGTCACTTCTATGCTTTTCATCAACTCATTTGCGATATTAGCGCTATCAATGCGCATGATGCTTTCCTGGGCACTGCCGTAGCGCAACAGATTGATACTGCCATACCACACAACCTTTTGATCCATGACTGCAAATTTTTGGTGGATATTGGATTTGAAAACAACACTAACTCCGCTATCTGTCAACAGGTCCAATGGGTGCGTCTTTTTCTAACAAATGGGCTTACGATCACAATCTCCTTCATAGCAGTAAGGATATCCTGATTGAAAACAGGCAAAAAATTATCTTTATTGAAAATGATATCCAAGGGCGCATCCATGGCCTCCTCGCCTTTGACTTTATATCCCATTGAAGCGTATCCGTTGAGCCGTTTTTGATACATTCGCTCCAGCATTTTTACCTGGATATCTACATAGTCATAGATCCGCACTTCTTTTTTCGTTTTGAACAGTCGGTGGAGCCGCCCTGCATATTGCTGCAGTGTGCCTTTCCAGGATATAGGCATGGCCAAGAAGAGGGTATCGAGACGTGGCTCGTCGAAACCTTCCCCAATGAAATGACCGGTTGCCACCAAAATGACATTTTTGTCAGCAGGAACATCGGCGAGTCGCTGAAAGGCCTGTTGCGTAGGTTTTTTTCCCATGCCACCCATCAACGTAAATACATCCGGAACCCCTGCTTTTAATTTTTTAGCAAGCAATTCAACACGGGCGGTTCGCAACGATAAAACAATGCAATTTCTACCTTGGTGATAATTATTCAGCACATCATCGATAATCTGCTGATTCCTAAAGTCGTTATCCACGATGTCGGCATATAATTCCTGAATGGACACATCCTTTTCATCGCTATCCAAAGGAACCCTCATAGATGTGAAACGCGGAACAATATAGTGGTCAAATGGCCTGTTCTCCGCCTGCTTTTTGGGATTGTCCCGATATCGAATGGGGCCGCAATGCATGAACAGAATTGGATGATGCCCATCCTTTCTTGTCGGTGTGGCAGTAAGACCATAAATATATTTTGCATTGGTGGTTTTCAGAATTTGTTCATAGGTAAATGCCGAAGCATGGTGGCACTCATCGGCAATGAGCATCCCGTAATTTTTTACACATTCCTTAACCTCTCCTTTTCGGCTTATCGATTGCATCACGGCAATATCCACAATGCCGCTTAAGGAATTTTTACCTGCACCCAATTGGCCGATCACACCAATTTTCTTCTTTCGCCCCCTTTTCTTGGCTGCAGTGGGAGGCTGCTCCGGCAGTGGCTCATTCACAGCCAGGAATTCCGACAACTTCTCTTTCCATTGGGACAGCAGGCTGATTTTGTCAACCAGGATGAGCGCATTCACTTTTTTCTCGGCAATCAACTTAATCGCCACTATGGTTTTACCGAAGGCTGTTGTGCCTGAAAGTATCCCAAAATCGTGATGCAATAGGTGTTCGAGGGCCAAAGACTGTTCACCTCTAAGATGACCATTGAATTCCACATCAATTTTTTTACCACTATGGGTTTCATTGATAAACTTGATATCAATTCCGAGTTCTTCTAGTTCACTGGACAACTCAGATTGGCATCCTCTTGGCAAACACAGGTACTCTTGTGTTTCATCCGCACAGGAAATGACTCTTGGGTGTCCATAGGTCGGCAAACGCATGGCTTGTTGCTTATGGAACATTGGATTTTTAAATGACGCCAGGCGTTTTAACCGATTCAACGCCTTTTGCGAGATACCTGCCTTTGGAATAAACAGCATATTGGCTTTGACGATTTCGAGTCGCTTCGGAAAATCATTTTTCTGCAGCCTAACTTTGTTTTTGAAGGTTTCCCACGGTTTTTCATTTTCCTCTTCTTCATCCTTTTTCAATACGCCCAGTTCATGTCCCTCACTAAGTTCCGAAATGAAATTTTCAAGACGAGTTTCGGAAATTTTTTGGATTGTTGATAAGAATGCCCATTGGTCATCATAGGACTCAAAATGCTCATCGACAAATTCACTGTTGGTATTTTTTCTCGCTGCTTTTTGAAACGGTAATGCAATCAAATTGCCTAAACCACCTTTGGGCATGGTATCCTGACTGGGAAATAGCCGGTCATATGACTTAAATTGTATTTCATGCCTCCTGTTCATGGAAACAGTGAGCAGAGCCGTTCCAAATTTACGCGCCAACGCAGCAGGCAATCGGTTTTCGAAGAAAAACCATACATGACCGCCTTTTCCGGATCGTGAACGCTCAATTGCGACAGGAACACTGAAGTCATTGCAAACAGCTCTAAGTACTGATACATCGCTTTGCCAGTCTGCTTCGTCAAAATCCATTGCCAAAAAGCAGCACGTTTCATCCTGCAGCATCGGATAGATGCCGAGGACGATATTCCCTCTTAGATGGTTTTCGATGACATCTTCATTTAAAGGGGCATATAATTTGTTTTCACATTTGGAGCAGGTGATTTGGGGCATGCCACACACCCCTGCCTTCCATAGATTCAGACTTCGTTTATCATGTCAACGAAAAGAATTTAACACCTCTCTCATCTCATCAAATTTCTTGATTTTATCCTCGTCAGACGCCACTAGGGTCAAAGGCCTGAGTTTCCTTTCTGTGAAATGTTTCAGGATCTCAGGTTCATCTGTATTGATCAGGTATTCGGTGATCTCAGGGGGAAGCCGCTTGCAGAGGGCTATCATTTGACATACCCTTGCCTTTGTAATTCCGGCGTCTAATGATAGGTCATCATAAGTGGCGTTCGGATTTTTTGCTCAGATATTCAACAAACTCGAAACCGATCCGAACAGGGTTTTTCAGTTTCCGTTTTTGACGTATTGATCGTTTCCAATCCTTCTGTGTGATGGCCTTATTTGCGGGAAAATTGGCAGGTTTTTGGCCCTTTGAAAGGGCTTGTTTTTTGTGATTGTATATGTAATAGTAAGGGATCATCTCTGCTACGGTGTTTGTTCGCTGAGTGGATGACTTGGGGAGCCAAATTAAATCAAGGGCTTACGAGAAATCGTAAGCCCTTTTTTGTTACATGAAGTATGAATTCCAACCGCATTCCCAACCATTCAGAGAAATATAAAAAAAGCTGCTGAAGCCGGCGGTATTATTTTTTAGTTGCATTCCCTAAGTCGTGGAAACTGCAGCTCTTAAGCATCCGGCATCAAGCTTGCTGATGACCGGCACTATGGAGCCATTCGATGATCGGGGTAATGGAGCCAGATGATGATCGGTGTATAAAGGAGCTCAATAAAGCAATGCCTAAACATTCAATTTTGATACTGCGACAAACAAGTTGAGTTAGTCAACTTAGTCAACATCGTCCCCGAGTTACCTATGAGCTATGAACTGGCATCGAAGATGCTCATGATTGTGGTTAACATTATACCAATAAATAACGCTTGACGTTAAACGATTCGCGTTATATAAATTTGCACATGATAAGGTCATTTAAATGTAAAGAAACGGAGAAGATATTTCAACGCCGTTTCTCAAGCAAGCTACCTCAAAATATGCAACGAGTTGCCTTGAGAAAATTAAGAATGCTAAACAGATCAATTAAATTAAATGATTTAAAAGTGCCACCCGGAAATCGATTGGAAGGGTTAAAAGGTGAGCGCAGAGGTCAGCACAGTATTCGTATCAATGATCAGTATCGCATATGTTTCGTTTGGAAAAATAACGATGCCTACGATGTTGAAATCGTCGATTATCACTAAAATAAAGGTTGAATGATGAACGCAAAAAAAATTGATCCAATCCATCCTGGTGAAATTCTATTCGAGGAATTTCTTAAGCCGATGAATCTAAGCCAGAACCGATTAGCAATGGACATCCGTGTACCCGCGCGCAGGATCAATGAGATCGTGCACGGTAAACGTCGAATTTCAGCAGATACTGCATTGCGCTTAGGTCGCTTTTTTGACAATTCACCGCAATTTTGGCTGGGTTTACAAATGGACTACGACCTCGACGTAGCAGAAGATAAGCTCAGTGACCGCCTTGATCAGGAAATACAGCCGTATGCAGCCTGAATAGGTGAGCTAGTGTACCTCTTTACAATTAGTCCTCTAAAAGATCGGCGGAGCTGAGACCTTCAGCTTTTAATTCGCTCCAACTGCCATTGCCAGCCCGCAGTCTTAAACGCCGGAGTGTGAGCAACTGACGCTTCGGGATTTTAGAATTGCCGCTGGGTCTTGTCGCGGCGAAGCCACGCGAAGAAACATTCGGTTTCAAATCTTGATTAGTGATTATACAGTATTGAAAAACAGAGGTTCAAAGCATGAGCACATCATAGGATCGCCTCTTGATTTTTGATTGTATAGGCCCGACTAATCACTGATCAACGGGCTGTTGCCCAAACCGGTGACCAAGCTAGATTTCCGGGACGCCCTTTCAATTATACTTTTTTCCCTGTAACTACTACGAATATTATAATTTTATAGGATGTTCCCTATATTTCCTATTAAGAATTATTCCTAAGGGGCCGAAAAAGAATTTTGGAATCACTTAATTAGATTCAGAGAAATAGGATGGTGCGATATTTTTGTACATGAAATTGATTCAGAATTAAGGGCAATATGTCAGATTATATATTTATAGATTATTTGGATTATATTTTTCCTTATTCCTTTCTCATATCGATAGTTGTTTTTATCATCTGCTTAATTTATAAGAGCACACATGGTAAAAATAAAGTAGTATCAGGCATTCTTTTTTTTTCTGTTCTGACTTTTTTGTTAGGTATTATTTATGCCAGCTACCAATACAATTTTTTAGGTTTTAACTACCCCTTTTCTAAAGCCAGAATGCGAGGCCCCCACTATAGGTGCAATGCCAAAATTGAATGGGAAGCAAAAAGTATCGCTGCGGCAATAGCAAATTATTTTTCAGAACCAGACAGGAAACAAATTCCAAGTTTTAATGAATTGGTAAAATCGGGAGAGTATCCATTAATACCTATTGATTTAAAACGTAAAGAGAAATTATTTAAAGAATCGGAATTTTCTGTTGATATTTGGGATGACGAATCTGATGGCATCATAATAGCGCTTTCTTCTAAGGAGGGGAAGTGCCCTTTTTACAGGTGGAAATGTCCTCGACGGTTTAAAGGAAAATTTTATGTGCTGAAAATGAGAGATGGCGATAGCGGGGTATGGCTCGATAGCTATGAGGATATTTGAATCTTAGAACTGGGATCGACCACGGTGAACGCCTGAAAATAGGCGTCACGTCTTGACGGGCTGTTGCCCAAACCGAGTTGTTAGCAACAAACCCACGATATTGGGGACGCCCACACGATTAACGATTAGGGACGCCCATAAAATTATAACTTCCATTACTTTGAACACTATGATATAAGCACTTTATGCCACGCAAAGCTCGCATAGATGCGCCCGGCGCTTTACACCACATTATTATACGTGGAATTAAGCGCCAGCGAATTTTCTCAGATGATCAGGACCGGGATAATTTCGTTGAACGATTAGGTGATATCGTGACCGAGACGCAAACTTTTTGTTTTGCTTGGGCGCTGATCCCTAACCATGCCCATATTTTATTACGAACCGGCCATACTCCGCTTGCGACGGTTATGAGACGTCTATTAACCGGCTATGCGGTATCGTTTAATCGTCGGCACCGACGACATGGGCATTTGTTTCAAAATCGCTATAAATCGATTTTGTGTCAGGAAGACACCTATCTGCTAGAGTTGGTTCGTTATATACACCTGAACCCGCTGCGCGCCAAACTTGTTAAAAGCCTTTCAGAATCCGATAATTATCCTTATAGCGGCCATAGTGCGCTGATGAAAAAGGTAGAAAGAGAATTTCAGGACACAAACTATGTAGTACGGCTGTTTGGGGAAAAAGTTTCCGCAGCACGTAAAGCATACCGGGCCTATGTCGAAAAGGGTATTCGCCAGGGGCGCCGGCCGGAATTGGTTGGAGGCGGTTTGATTCGCAGTGCCGGTGGATGGTCGATGGTCAAAGCGATGCGCCGAGCGCAGGATCATATGAAAAGTGATGAACGTATTTTAGGAGACGGCGAATTTACGCTGTCCGTATTAGATGAGGCGAAAGAACAGTTGGAGGAGCGCTATCAACTTCAAGCTCAGGGCTATGACTTAAACAAACTAACAAATCGGGTGGCGTCTGAATTTGGCATAGATCCGGAGCAGGTGTGGAGCTACGGCAAACAGCGGCTCACAGTTAAAGCACGCAGTTTATTATATTATTGGGCGGTTAGAAAGTTGGGTTTCAGTGCCACAGAGCTATCTAAGCGGCTTAGAGTCTCACAGCCATCGGTGAGCATTTCGGTAAAGCGTGGTGAAGAGATAGCAAAAGCCGAACAGTTAAAGCTAGTAAAAGATTAAAAAGTTATAACTTTATGGGCGTCCCCAAAATCCAAAATCCGTCCCCAAAATCCACATCGCCGTCATTGTCAAAATCGCCTTTAAGTCCAAGAGCAAAAACTGTTGTTGCAAGGACAAACGCGACGGCTAAAGTCATAACAAAAATTGAGAGCTTTTTCATTTCATCGCCCTCCTTTCTCAGCTTATCCAAGCTACTGTGACTGCAAAAACTGCCGCAAATAGAAAGATCTATTTTTGCTGAGGGAGCGGCTTGCAGTCGCGACAAACGCCTTAGGAAGAATAGGTCAATCGCGGCTAAAAGCCGCTCCCACGGTTCATAACCAGGCGACTTCTATGAAATATGTGAATCTGCGGATTATTAACCTCATGCGGATTTCTCGACGTAAACCTTCATGAGGATTTGCCCCCATCCTCCTTTCTCTAAACCCACATCAGGACATTGAACTATATCTATTGACTCGAAGTTCGGATCGGATTTATTAACCAGTCTTTCAGATATTGCCGGCAGGACTTTGCTTATTTCAGATATAGCGGAGATGCACATATTCCTGGGGCTTTCATCCTCAATCAGTTGCCCGCCAGGGGTCATTACGAACCTGTCTCCAACCTGGTGTTTCGCATGGCATCCATGGGATTCAACCACTTCGGCTACAACCCGGCATTTTACAAATTCAGGGGTTTGGGTGACCATTTTTACCTTGAGGGGATCGGACTTAAAGATCTGCATCTCTTCATCCGTATATTCCATGTGCTTTTGAAAGCGCTGCCAGATTTCTGCAACGTCCATGATTTCCTCCTTTGATAAAGCTACTCCGTAATATAAAATTTATGATCTGAATGCAACCCATATAAATTTGGATCATCTCCAAAAAAGTTGGAGTAAAAAACAGCAGCACACCGTGATTTGCGATAAAATCTTTGATAAATAAGCCGCAGACAAGCGCAGACGGTCGCAGACATTCAGCCCGGCCGACCTGGCCGGACTAAAGTTAGCATCGCTTCGCGATTGATAATTTAAAATGAATAAGGAATAAAGCTGAAATAAAACCAATGGATTTAGATTTGCTCGAAGGGCAACGGGAATAATATCCGGCCACGTCGGCCGGATATTGTCTGCGTCAGTCGAAGGAATGAAGCCAGAGGGCGGCTATTAAATATAATTGAATCAAAACTCATATCTATCTATTGGATCAAATTACACCAATATATTTGCATGGTGTTTCAGGGTGAGATTCATAGCCGAAACATGTATTTCAGCCTTAAGAACTGGAATTGATGATATCACAGGTTTTTAGAAGCCGGCTGTCACATAGACCACCGGCCCTGGAAGTGTAAAGTCGTACGTTTCTTTCTTAT
>CACVKW010000685.1 GCA_902749685.1 Olavius sp. associated proteobacterium Delta 1
AGCATGGTGCGGTCACGGTAGCCGATCACACTTTTGGTGTCGGGCGCCTGCAGGATTTTTCTGGCCTCTGAAGCGCTCAGAATGCCACTGGGAAGCCTTTGAGGCTGTTTGGCATACTGGATGTCCCTGG
>CACVKW010000686.1 GCA_902749685.1 Olavius sp. associated proteobacterium Delta 1
AACCCTCTGTGCCAATGAAGGTGAGACACTTACCCCTTGAAAAATTAGTGTAGGGCGGGTAGGAGTATCACCTATGGAAATAACAAAAAAAGAACCAAGAA
>CACVKW010000687.1 GCA_902749685.1 Olavius sp. associated proteobacterium Delta 1
ACCGATAGTGTCCTGAGAGATATCCAGCATCGAGTATCAAGCATCCAGCATCAGCCCGGAAAAAGCAACGATCTCAGGCATAACGGCCAGGCTAGATGACAAGAATTTATACAATGTTAGGGTTCATTCTTCATTATTCATTTCTACAGCGGGCATCCGGTGCAGTCCTTAATCACGGTTTTCAATTTATTGTGCAGCACCGAATAGGAATAGTAATGTATCGCAGTTTCGTAATTGTGTTTAACCATCTTGCCGCGAAACTCAGGGTCGGCTAATACTTTTCTGGTTTTGCGAACCGCCTCATCCGACACATATCCGTCAATCTCTATTACGGAAAAACCTTTCGGTTTAATATCCATTGTATAAATGGAATAGGTGTTTACGACGATCGCCCGACAAAAATAGATGGCCTCGAGAAAGGCATTGCCGAATCCTTCGAAGGTCGAAGGATAGGTTACCAGGTCAGCGTGGGGATAGACATCCTCCAGCGTATAGATCTTCCTGCCGTTTTTAGTCAGCCCCCTTTGTTCATTGATAATGTTCGATACAAAATAGGTGTCGACCTTCATCAGTTTGGAGTATTCCCTGACCCGCCGCTCGTAATCATAACCTTCATCGCCCGAAGCATGGGAAATGACCAGTTTGGCTTTCATACCCAATCGGTGTACCAATTCGATCGCATGTTCAATTCCCTTGCGTTTCACAACTCGCGTTGGCTGCAAAATCAACAGCTCATCATCGGCGACCCCCAGGGCCTGGCGCACGTCTGACGCATAACCATCCCCGGCGGCAGCTTTATTTACAGAATCTAAGCCACATGATTCAAATCCATTGATCATTGGAGGCGGATTTTCAAAATCCATAACATTGGGAATAATGGTTGCTGAAATACCGGTTCGCAAACTCAACTGATTATCTGCAGATGAGTTTATAACCACGTGCTGAATGGTCGGCAGGTGTGGCGGAAAAGCCATATTAAGATATTCCCAGGCCGCATTGTTCATAAAATGTTGGCGTTCCCAGAAAAAATCATGGTGGTGGGCGATGGTCGGCATGCCGGTTTCAGATATAATTTCGGTAATTGCAATTCCTAATGGCAGGTTTAACGGAATGGTCAGGGCGTTTTCCGGCACGAGTAAATCAATTTCATATTTCTCGATAAAGCGGTAAAGGCCATCTTTTATTTTCCGTTTTAACTCATAGATTTTTTGGGTGACAAAGCGCCCTCGCACCAGGGCGCCAAAGCAATTACGAAATACATCTTTAATATCCGGATGCTGAAAATGAGCTTCTTCAACCAAAAATGAACATTCCGGTGGCCGATCAAGCTCCCCGGCAAAATAATAGCTGGAAAAACCAACCTTCTCAAAAACATCCGCCCATTTGGCCGTTTCCAATGAAACGCCGTCTGTTCCTGCAAAACGGGTCGAGATAAAACCCACATTATGATTTCGCTTACATTTTGAGCAATAGGCCATCTTTCACACCTCTCCATACCGGAAGCATCCGACAATATGATCGTTGACCAAACCTGTTGCCTGCATGAATGCATAACAGATTGTGGGTCCCACAAATTTAAATCCCCGTTTTTTAAGATCAGCGCTCATGCCAGCTGACAGCCGGGTTGCAGCCGGTATTTCCGGTACGGATTTCCAGCTGTTTTTCAACGTGCTGCCCCCGACAAACTGCCAGATGTACTGGTCAAAGCCGCCAAATTCTTGCTGAATTGCCAAAAATGATGAGGCATTTTGAATCGCCGCTTCAATTTTAAGCTTGTTGCGAATGATACCTTCATCTGACAGGAGCGCTTTAATTTTAGCAGTATCATAGGCGGCTATTTTATGCGGGTTAAAATTATCAAAGGCCTTGCGGTAGTTCGGTCGCTTCCGCAAAATTGTCAGCCAACTCAATCCCGCCTGGGCCCCCTCCAAGATGAGAAATTCAAACCATTGACGATCATTGTGTACCGGCACACCCCACTCGGTATCGTGATAATCTAGGTAGAGCGGATCGGGGCCTGCCCAGCTGCATCTGGTCTTCATTCAATTACTCCAATATAATTGTATCCCAACAGATTTTTCGCTTCAAGCCAGAGCCTCTTTTTCGATTAGACTGGCCGCTATGAGAGTTTGCCCGCCGATAGAGGACTCGTGCAAAATACCGGCATTAATCCGTCAATGTGTGCCACCGATAACCGAATTGCCGGCTAAGAACATTTTTATCATGAATCGCTATTTTTTTAAACAGGATTTTGGCTCCCACCACCGGCCATGCCAGCTAGTGAGTTAAAATTTTTGTTTTGCTCCCGGCCACAGGGTCTGAAGCTCTTGGTCGGGAAGATTCGACCTCGCCTGGCCAAGGTGCGTCTGGACCCGTTTCTGAGCAGTCCCCAAGGCAGATCTGATACGGCCTCCGCCGTTGTGGTTTCCCATTTTTAGATAAAATCTCTCCTTGAACTCCCGAAAAATTGATGAAATTAGGGCCTTTTCGTGAATTTCTTCTTGCAAAACCCTTAAAAACGCGCTTTTACTTATTGACTTTCGAGCCTATTTGCGTTAAATTTAATTCAACAAGGCTTATAAAGGCTTTACACTTAATCTCTCAAGAAGGAGGCAGAAATGACAAAAGCAGATTTAATTGAAAAAATGGCAAAGGACGCTAATGTTTCAAAAGTAGCGGCCGGCGCGGTACTCGATTCATTCATGGCCAACGTTACCAAGGCTCTGAAGAAGAAAGACGGCAAAGTCACGTTGGTCGGGTTCGGTACCTTTCAGAAAACCCGCCAAAAAGCTCGCAAGGGCCGCAATCCCCAGACTGGCGAACCGATTAAAATCAAGGCCCGCAATGTAGTGAAGTTCAAAGCCGGCAAAAAACTTAAAGAATCCGTCTAATTTAGCAAAAGATCCCTAAAGGGCAGCTCCTCAGCATTTCAGCGGCTGAAAGCTGCCTTTTTTATTTTTAAGCATTAGCTTGATTTTCTGCGCCTGACCATTAGATTGTGCTTATTGAGTTCGTATCCCGGCCTCAAGTATTGCGATAGGAGGCGCATCCGATGAGTGGCGATAAACCGGATCTACAGGATGACACATTAACTGACATCGATGAAGAAACCGCTGAACCTCCAAACTTTAAGGTCTTGCTGCACAATGATGACTATACGCCTAAGGCATTCGTGGTTGAAATTTTGCTGGCTGTCTTCAATAAATCACTGGAAGATGCCACCCGGCTGATGTGGCACGTCCATAAGAACAGAATCGGGGTGTGCGGCATTTATCCCTTCGAAGTGGCTGAAACTAAAATCGCCCAGGTCACGGAATTGGCCCGCGAAAATGGATTTCCGCTGAAATTGACTTTGGAAGAAGAGTAAATGTGGCCGTTCAGAGTTCAAAGGTTCAGCGTTCATAGGTTAAAACTCATGCTCAATGAATCGCTGAATATTTAGTTTTGTAGGCAGGGCATGTGAATTCAAGGGGAAGGATGCAATGACGGATCTAATGGAAAAGGATATCCTGACGAAAGTGTCCAGGTACAATTTGATTCGAAGCCAGAGAATGATATACATCGATGTCCATGAAAGTCTGGCCGGTAATCTGGCAGGCAAGTTTGTTGCCGTTCCGAATTTAATCAATTTAATTGCCAAACAGGAGTATCAGGGTGTCGGTGCAACCGAACTCGAAGCCCTCGATAACTGCCTGGCCAGAATAAAAAACCATGACATCGAAGATCTATTCCCCACGGCTAGTCCGACAGAGACAGAGAATCTGAGGCTTTGAAACCACTTCCAATAACCTTGATAATCTTCGGGCGGTACTCATTTTGTTTGGCCAATTTGTTGGCCTTGACTTTTATCACCAGCACCGCAGCAAAGAAAAAGGAAAATCCTATAATAGCGGCAAATCCAGAAGGATTAAAATTGAAATAAGGCGCCGCCTCCTGTCCAATCACAGCTCCGATAACGAGCAGTAATATCGGAAACACATACAGAAGAAATGTGGCCTTTAACAGAGATGCGGTTTCAAAACTTAAAACAATCCGGTCACCTACCTTGGCTCCGGCCTCATCGACGGCGTTTACCTCCATTTCACCGCGGTCGCTCAGTGAATGGCAGGATCCCCGGGCCGAACATCCCTCACAGGCGCCCGTCTTGATGGTTTTCACCCATACCCCCCTGGAGTCGGTTCGAATAACGATGCCATGTTCGGTTGCCATAAAGGATATCCCTAGAAATGAAAATTGAAGAATGAATATTGAATATCGATGGTATGCTGTCTATTTTAATTGAAAGTCCGCCTCAAGCGGATTTGATCAGTATTGTATGCCAGATTTATGCCGCTTGGTTATTTTAAATTTTACCACAATTACTTGTTAATATAACAACTCAAACAAAGGTGGCAACAACCTGCCCGCCATTGCGAGTTCAAGCGAGGCAGGCGGGTGTTTTGTTAAATCGCCTCTAAACGTTTACAGATTCTTTTTCCTGGGCCGGTGCCGGCAGTGCAGAATGCTCGTAGCAGATTAATCCGCATTGCAGACATCTTGATGCTTCAGACTGCGCCATTTCGTCGCTAAAGCCTCTTTCAATTTCTCCGCATACCGCAAGCTCCTTGCCGCTGCAAATCGGCATGATCCGGCGCTGAGATGTCGCAACATCTTCCACATCATGGACATCCTGTATAACGGAATGGGGCGTGATCACCTTCTCGATAAGCGCCGGCTCGATCCCGTATATAATCTGTTGCAGAGAAACCGCCGCTCTTCTTCCCGCTCCAATGGCTTTAATAGCGGCACTATAGTCGGCCAGCACATCACCGTCAGCAAACAACCCGACTTCATCTTTAAATGCCGGCTGCTTATAGGGAGCAAACGCTTCCCAGTTCAAGGGATATTCCGTAGGTTTATCCGGTTCTTCAGCTTCATCGTCGGGTGGTTCTATCTGCAAGAAAATCAACTCCGGGAATCGTCCGCTGGCGATAACTAAGTTCTGAGCCGGTATCGTGGTGGTGGCCCGCGTGCGGGTGTCGATATACTCCAGTTCGGTAAGATTATCTGCCATTCCCCTCAAACGCTGGATTCCGGCGTTATATATGATGTCCAGTCCTGCTAGGCCGGATTCGCTAACATCGAGGTCGGTAATGGGACTGTGCGGCAGGTCTTCGCGGAACAGTATGGTAATTTTTTCGGCCCCTGCGTCCTGGCAGATTTTAGCTGCCTGCAGGGCCAACTTGCCGCCACCGAATATGACCATGTCCGGTTGACCGGAAAATATTTCGCTACCGCCCGCCAGTTTTAAAAGATCAACCATCATGTAAGTGCCTGGGACGGGGGATTCAATTTCGTTGACGGCTCCGCGGACCATTCTGCTGTCCCAGCCGCCGGTTGCCAGAAATATCGCTTTAAAGTCCTTTCGCAGTAAGCTTTCGATCGTTATATCGCCTCCCAGTGCCTTGCCGGTCTCGGCTTTGACTCCCATTTCAAGGATCCCGTCGATGTCCCAATCCAGGATTTCCTCAGGCAGTCTCTGCGCAGCGATAGCACTGCGCAATAGCCCACCCAGTTTGGGGCCGGCTTCATATACCGTGACATCGTGGCCCAGCCGGGCCGTGAAAAAAGCTGTCGAAAGTCCTTCCACGCCTCCGCCGACCACGGCAATGTTAGTGCCGGTAGACGGGGCTTTGTATGGCAAAGTTCTTTCTCCGCTCTGTCTTTCGAAATCGGCGGCGTACCGCTTCAAATAGTTAATCGCCACCGGCTCATCGATAAAATTTCGACGGCAGTCCAGTTCGCAGGGACGGGGACAGATCCTTCCGATAATGGCGGGAAAGGGATTGCGCTCTTTGATGATCTGGACTGACCGCTGATGGTTGCCCAGGGTAATCTGCCGGATATATTCACGGATGTTGATACCGGCCGGACAGCCACGCTGGCATGGCGTCGTGCACTCTTCGTCGGTGTACTCCCGCATAATGCGACGGGTAATGGAGGATAGATTTATAATGTGCTTGGGGCAGACCCGCTCGCAGGTACCGCAGCCCGTGCATTTTTCTTCGACGACGACCGGCAGCCCTTCGGGTCCCATGGTGATCGCATTAAAGGGACAGGCTTTGGCACAGGTTCCCAGACCCAGGCAGCCGATGGTACAGACTTTCATGCCGCCTCCCAACAGTGCGACCGCCCGGCAATCATCCAGTCCGTTATAAATATATTTCGTATCGGCATCCTGCACCCCGAAATAACAACCCGGCCGTGCAATATCGGGCTCTTTGGCCTCGATTTTAACTCCCATAATTTCGGCGATGGCTTCAGCCACCTCAGCACCGGCCGCCACACACGAATTGGGTGCTGCGATGCCGGCCACAATCGCCTCGGCATTGGAGCTGCAACCCGGCAGCCCGCAGCCGCCTCAGTTGGCTCCCGGCAGAGCGTCTTCAACAGCCTCGACCTTGGGATCAACGTACACATAAAAAATCTTTGACGCCAGGGCTAAAACAGCACTGATAATCAGTCCCATGCCTCCCATCAAAATGAGCGCTGTAGTCATGTTATACTCCCGAAAAGGATAAATAGAATTTAGTTATTTGTTATTAGTTATTAAAAGATTGCATCAAACCGGCATTTTTCGAAGCAGGTCATGCATTCAATGCACTTTTCTTTATCGATCCAGGCAACTTCTTTCTTTTTCCATGTAATGGCATCGGCCGGACAACTCCGAAAACAAAGGCCGCATTTGGTGCACGCATCCGGCTCGACTTCAAATTTCAAAAGCGCCACGCAACGTTTGGCCGGGCATCGTTTTTCATGAATGTGGGCTTCATACTCGTCTCTGAAGTAACGCAGGGTGGAGAGGACCGGGTTGGGCCCGGTTTGTCCCAGTCCGCACAATGCCGTCTCCTTGATCGTATCCGAAAGTTCCTCCAGGATTGCCAGGTCTTCAGGTTCACCTTGGCCGGCACAAATTTTTTCAAGCAACTGCAATTGCCGCCGGGTGCCCTCACGACAGGGAGTACACTTGCCGCAGGATTCATCCTGCACAAAATCCATGAAGAAACGGGCCATATCCACCATGCAGGTGTTTTCATCCATAACGATGGCGCCACCGGATCCCATGATGGCTCCGACTTTGGCGATGGCTTCATAATCCACCGGTGTATCCAGATGCTGATCCGGAACACAGCCGCCGGAAGGGCCGCCAAGCTGGACCGCTTTGAATTTTTTCTTGCCGGGAACACCGCCTCCGATATCATATACAATCTTGCGCAGAGTTGTACCCATGGGCACTTCTACCAGTCCGATGTTATTCACATCGCCGGAAAGGGCAAAAACCTTGGTTCCTTTGCTGCTCTCCGTTCCGATACTGGCGTACCAATCCCCCCCGTTTAATATGATCTGACCGATATTCGCCAGGGTCTCAACATTGTTTAAAATGGTCGGCTTTTCCCATAATCCTTGATGCGCCGGAAACGGCGGGCGCGGCCGCGGCATCCCGCGTTTGCCTTCTATCGATCGCATCAGGGCCGTCTCTTCACCGCAGACAAACGCGCCGGCGCCCTGATAGATATCAATGTCGAAATTAAAACCGGTCCCCAGAATGTCTTCGCCCAGCAGGCCGTATTCCCGGGCTTGTTCAATGGCAATCCCCAGTCTGCGAATCGCCAGCGGGTATTCTGTCCGGGCATATATGACTCCCTGACGGGCATCGATGGCTTTGGCGGCAATAATCATGCCTTCCAGAACCGCATGGGGATCGGCTTCAAGAATACTGCGGTCCATAAACGCGCCGGGATCACCTTCATCCGCATTGCACAGCACGTATTTAATTTCACTCGGACTCTGGCGCGCAAAGTCCCATTTTAATCCGGCCGGAAAACCGGCGCCGCCGCGTCCTCTGAGCCCGGAAGTCTTGACCTCGCCGATTATCTGCTCCGGGGTCATCTCCTGCAGCGCTTTGGCGGCCCCGAAATACCCGTCCCGGGCGATATATTCATCAATCACCTCCGGATCGATGGCACCTTTGTTGCGCATCACCCGGAACATCTGATTTGCAAAAAACGGAATTTCCTCCATTGTAGGTATGGTTTCTTTGGAGGCGGGTTCCTTATAAAACAATTTTTTAACCGGGCGCCCCTTTAGAAAATGCTCTTCCACAAGATGGGGCACATCCTTGGCTTTAAGTTTCTGGTAATAAATACCCTCGGGTTGGACCAGCATAACCGGGCCGACGGCGCAAAATCCGTTGCAGCCTGTTTCGATAATTTTGATCTCTTCGGCAAGGCCCTTGCGCTGCAACTCTTGCTCGAGGGCCTCCTGGAATTTGCCAGTACCGCTGGCATGACATCCTGTTCCGCCACAGAGCATCAACTGAGTTCTAACCTTATTCATTCTCTTCTCCTGCAATTCGGTTACCAGGAACCGTCAAGTCCTCCGAGGCCGTTTATATCTATTCATATTTTTCAAGGGTTTCAATCACCTTGTCGGCCTTAACGGCACCATAGGTGTCCTGATCTACCACCACGACGGGTGCAAGCCCACAGGCACCCAAGCATCTGACCGCTTCCAGAGTAAACCGCCGATCCTCGCTGGTGCCGCCTTCTTTCATGCCGAACTTGTTTTCGATGCGATTGACAGCCTCTTTGATGCCCTTAACGTAACAGGCCGTTCCCATACACACCTTAATTAAATGCCGCCCTTTGGGCTCAAACGAAAAAAGCGAGTAAAAGGAGGCCACTCCGAATACCTCGCTGCGGGAAAGATTGAGTCCGTTGCTGATATAGTCTATCAACTCGACCGGCAGATATCCGACAACATCCTGGCATTCGCGCAAAACGCCGATGACCGAACCGGGAACATTCCGGTTAGCGGCAATTATCTCATCGATTTGGGTCCACATATCATCTTGAATATCAGGGTGTTGAGGATGCTGGTGATGAATCATGCGTAAACCTCCGGCTATAGAGTGATGATCAGGTTGCCAAATAAAAAAAATGAAGGTAGCAATATCACATAACCGGACTTAAATGTCAACGGCCCATGGAAATGACAAATGAATAATTACAAATGAAAAAAATAGGTTCCTGCTCCCCGCCTCCGCGGGAACATGCTTTGCAGGAATGACAGCCGCAGCGTACCGAATTTCCCAGGATTCTATACTGAAGCCCGGTATTCTTATGGGTAGATCAAATCGTAACGATTTTCTTTAGAATAGACCGGATACCTTAATTATTCATTATTCAATATTCATTATTCATTCCAAACCCTGTCATTCTCCTTCAAATTCGATAATCGAAAAGGCTTTTCTATTTCCGAGTTTCTCCTGACCTTTTAAATCGGGAAGTTCAACCACAAACGCGCATTCAATAATGTCACCACCCAGCTTTTCAACCAGATTCACGGCAGCGCCAATGGTTCCTCCAGTGGCCATTAGATCATCGATGATTACCACACGCTCGCCCCTGGTGAAGGCATCCTCATGGATCTCGATCGTCTCCTGCCCATACTCCAGGGTGTAAGATTCACTGATGGTCTTATAAGGCAATTTGCCTTTCTTCCGTATCGGTATGAACCCGACATCCAATTTATATGCCAATACGGATCCAAATAAGAATCCCCGGGCATCAATACCGACTATTTTATCGATATTTTTGTTGACGTATCGATTATAAAAAATAGTACTTATTTCCCGGTGTGCCAGGGGATCTTGCAATAACGTTGTTATGTCCCTGAATATGACACCTTTGATAGGCCAGTCCGGAATAGATCGGACTTTGCTTTTAATGTAATCACAGGATTTTTGATAATCGTAATTTTCAGCCGATGGAGGAGTCGTCGGTTTCATTTGGCACCTTCTTGTTTTGACAATCGATGAATGGTTTCTAGTAATATTTTTTTGACATTATCAACATTTTTATTGAAAATGGCCAGTATATCCTGCCAGACGGGCATTTCCTCGTCTTCTTTCCAGCAGTCATAGTCCGTCGACATCGCAATCACGGCATACGGAATGCCGGCTTCTTTTGCCAATGCAGCCTCGGTGGCCACAGTCATATTAATAATATCCGCCCCCCATGAAATATACATTTTTGATTCGGCCCTCGTTGAGAACCGGGGTCCTTCAATGGTTACCAGAGTTTTGTCTTTATGAACCTTAAATCCCAGCTCTGCGGCAACCGAATACAGCACATCGCTTAATGATTTATCGAAAGGATCGGCCATCACCTCATGGAACATGCCCTGACTGAAATCATCATGAAATGTATTAATTCTGTGCCGGGTAAAGTCTATGAACTGATTGGGAATAATAAAGTCACTTCTTTCAATTTCTCCTTTTAAACTGCCGCAGGCATTGGTTGCGATGATATGCGAAACCTTTAAATCCTTCAGGGTTTGGATATTGGCTCGATAATTGACATGGGTTGGACTGAACTGATGGTTATTGCCGTGCCGGGGTACAAAAATGATATCAATGCTGTTTAAGCGCCCGGATTTTATCGTGGTTTCGCCATAGGGTGTCGCCCATGTCTGACTCTGTAAGTCTTTGATAATATCAGGATCATCTAATCCGGAACCTCCAATTATACCGATCTTCATACACGTCTCCTTTCGCTAATTAATCCGCCCTGAAAAATAGAATATTTGGGTCGAACATTGTTCTTTGAGAACTAAATAAAGTTGTTTTATTGAAGCTCCGGCGAATTAATTATTTTATGCTGCGCATTGTCTTTATTTTATTTTTTGTCTTTTCCACCTAGTTTTCAATATGGATGCGATAGATTACCTGAATCTTGCATAAAGAGAGGGAATAGCAAAAATATATCATCCGGTAAAGGATTTATAACCGATACTGGAAAGTGTCAAATTCAGGATTCAAGGTTTAAAGTATTGAACCGATTAGCCCTGATTATATAAATTATTTGAGGGGGCGGGGAGTTTACAGCCTAAGTACTTGATTGCAGCGGAGTGGGTGATCGCCAGCGAAATCGGATGCTGTCTGAGATCATTAGGGATCGTTTTGAATGAACGGCTTTGCACGCCGGTGTCTATTCAACATCCAAGCCCGGCATTACCACAATATTCCGTTTACATTTAGATTACGGTTCATTCATTACGAACCCTTAGGATCGAGTTCATACGGTTTCGGTGGTGATTAGCCACCCAGCGGGCCGGCTTTGATATACTCCCCGACCCCACAATTAAGGTCCTTTTCTATTTTTGGACATTACTCTTGGTGGCGCTCATCTCTGCCTTGACACCCCCACCCCCATATTCTATACTCACCATTACCAGTCCCGGTTCCGCGGCGGGCAGATTGACAGTAAAGAGGCACGCCAGAGCCCCGGCTTCCTCTGGTGTGAAGTGATTTTGCCGGCAAAATATTGCCGGAGTTATCAAGTATAATAATTTTGGACGGTGTCAATGAAATTATCAGAAATTGTCGATGCACTGGAGGCGACGGTCATCTATGGAGACGATCATTTAGCAAAAGAGGTCACCACCTGTGGTGCCAGTGACCTGATGAGCGACATTCTGGCCGGTTTGTCAGAAGGATGTATTCTCCTGACAGGTCTGACTACCGTCCAGGTGATCAGGACCGCAATGGTGGCGGGAGTTGGCGCTGTCGTATTTGTGAGAGCCAAAACTCCACCCCATGAAGTGATCGACCTGGCCCAGGAGCAAGAATTGCCCTTAATCTCAAGCCCTTATTCAATGTTTGTATCGTGCGGCCGGCTGCACGCCTGCAATTTGACCGGCCTCGACGGCAGGAGATGAGGGAGAAAATGAAGATTGAAGATTTATGGTATTCTATCTTTTTTATTTTTTAAGGCCGTCACAATCAGAATTGCAACGGTCAGCCCTGCCGACGGCCGCGGAAAAGGCATCTGTAACAGAGAAGAGAAGGATTTCAGAAAAATAAAAATACCTCATACATAATTCAAAAATTCAATTCAGCTTTCTTTCGTTTTGCTGCGATCTTTTAGTTGCTGCAATTCGGTCACAACGCGGTCAAGGTATAATTATGAGAACCACTTCGTCCAGGCATCTATCCGATATTGAATCGATAGGATTCGATAAATATTCATTCTTCAACCTTCAATATTCAATAATATAATCGCCATGACTGCCGTAAAAAAAAGCTACTACATCAAATCAAGAGATTTCATCCGTGCCGGAGAAGCATCCATCAAGATCCAGACGCTTCTCAAATCCCTCAATTTTGATCCACAGCTGATACGCCGGGTAGCCATATGCGGCTACGAAGGGGAGATGAATGTCGTCATGCACGGCGGTGACGGATCACTGAGTTTCGCGATCAATACCGACGAGCTGATTCTGGAGATTTCTGATGATGGACCCGGAATTGTTAATATTGGAAAAGCCATGCAGGCAGGTTTTTCGACCGCTTCTGATGAACATCGCGAAATGGGATTTGGCGCCGGTATGGGGTTGCCGAACATGAAAAAAAATGCCGATGATATCATCGTTGAGTCTGAAAAAGGTCTTGGTACTCGTATCCGAATGGTATTTTTTATCGACAAGGGAGGTGATGACGGTTGACGGATATACAACAGCCATCATGCTTCGTTCATTTCGATAAGGCCCTGTGCCACGGCCATGCCTCATGCATCCGGGCCTGCCCGACCAAAGCCATTCGCATGGTTGACAAACGGACGGTCAGCGTCGTCGGTCAATGCATTGGGTGCGGCGAGTGTATCCGGGTCTGCGATGCGGGTGCGGTGAGCGCAGCGGCGGCAGAAGCCAGAAAATTTGGTCGGGATCATGTGGCCATCGCCCTGGTCTCGCCGGTTCTTTACGCCCAGTTTCCGGGTGTCATGCCAAAAGATATACTCATGGGACTGCGCCAAATGGGTTTTCGGCACACCATCGACATGTCGTATTTTTTGGAAATATTCCATTACGCCACTGAGGAGTTTATCAATCGCAATCGTGAATCAAATAAAGCGCCCTGGCCGCTGATCTCGCCCGTCTGTCCGGTTGTGGTCAGACTAATTGCGTTTCAGTTTCCCAGCCTCATGCCCCATGTCCTGCCCGTACTGAGACCGGCAGCTCTCATGGCTCGCGAAGTCAAACAACGCATTATCCCGTATTATCAGGAATCAGGTGAAACGGTTGCATTGTATTACATCAATCCCTGTCCCACCAAAATGGATCCGAATTGCAGCAATCCCGATCAACAACCGGAAATTTCTGAAATTGCTCTGGGTATCAATGATATTTTCCCGGAATTGTCCCGCCAGGTTGAGAAAATTAAAGATTCCGACGCGATTCCCTTTGACCAGACGCGGTTTGAATATGAAACCTGCGCCACCGGCAATGCATCCATGTGGGCCATGTCCGGCGGTGAGATTGCTGAAATGGATTTCGATCGCTCTCTGGCGGTTTCAGGGCTAGAGGAGACCATCGCCTATCTTCATAAAATTGAGATGGGGCTTTTCAAAGATATCGAATATATCGAATTTCGAACCTGCCGGGAAGGGTGCCTGGGCGGTGTGCTTGCAGCTATCGATAAGTATCTGGCCAAGAGTGCCGTTCAAAAGATGGTCAAGCTGTATGGACTCGGTCGACGCCTGACCCGCGAAAATATTTTGCGCCTATATGAAAAAGGGCACTTTCAGACGGAAAAAAGTCCGGCCAAATTAATTGAGTTGTATGGGACTAAAAAAGAGGCCCTGTCCCTCGAGTCATTGCAGGAAATAGAAAAAACGATGGAACTGCTCAGGGGCACCGACTGTGCTGCCTGCGGCGCACCCGACTGTCGGACATTTGCCGAAGATATAGCCCGCGGCACTGCCTCATTGCAGAATTGTCTCTGGATAAGTGCCCACAGCACCATCAAAATCAAACGCAAAAAGGGGAAAAGTACCATGACCGTAAATGATCTTATGGAACGTTTTGGTCTACAGGTTGTGGCCGGGGACACAGGCCTCGATCGCCAGGTTGAAGACGGCTACTGCGGTGATTTACTCAGTGAAATTATGGGCAATGCTCCCGAAGGTTGTGTCTGGCTGACCATCCAAGGGCATCAAAACATTGTCGCCGTCGCAGTTCTGCGCAATATGGCTGCCATCATTGTTACCGGCGGCCAAACGCCGGATGATGAAACCCTGGAAAAAGCAAATCAGGAAGGCATCCCCATCCTGCTCTGGCCTGATTCAGCTTATCAACTTGCCGGCCGATTGTTTGCCATGGGAGTGGGGAAGACGGATTAGAAAAAGGGCTGAGGAATCAGAACTTATACCCAATCTGGACAAGCCGGAATTGAAGATTGAAGATTGAAAATTTAAGATTTATTGATGTCGCTTCGCTCCGTCCCTTTTAAAATCGAAAGAATACCTTAAATATTCAATATTCAATCGAAAATATTCAATAGTTTCAAAAAATAAATGGTTCACCATGGCCGACCGCCCACTAAAAAAGTTTAAGGCCGACCTGCACATCCACAGCTGTTTATCGCCCTGTGGAGATTGGGACATGAGCCCCAAAAGGATTATTCAAAAAAGCCAGGAAGCCGGCCTTGATTTAATTGCGATCTGCGATCATAATACGATTGAAAACGCCGGTGTCGCGATGCGCGAAGGTAAGAAACAGGGTGTGCAGGTTCTACCGGGAATGGAAGTATGCTCCAAAGAAGAGGTCCACATCCTGGCTTTATTTGAAGAATTGGACCCGGCGCGGCAAATGCAGGCATACGTGTATGCGAATCTACCCGGTGAAAACAAACCAGAGGTTTTTGGCTGCCAGGTAGTGGCCAATGAAAACGATGAGGTTATTGCTGAAAATCCGCGACTGTTAATCGGAGCGACCCGGCTGGGATTGCATGACATTGTAGAAAAAACCCACGAATTGGGGGGACTCAGTTTATGTTGCCATGTTGACCGACCGGCCTATGGAATCATTAATCAGCTGGGCTTTATTCCGGCCGATCTGGCGCTGGACGGCGTGGAAGTTTCCCGTCATGTTAAGCTGACGGATGCTCACAAAACCGTAGCGGGAATCGAAAAGTTCTCCTGCATCACCACCTCCGATGCCCACTTTCTCGCGGACATCGGAAAAGTGTGGACCGTTTTTCAAATGGCCGAGCCGACGATAGCTGAAATCCGCAAATCACTGTTGCAGCAAGGGGGAAGGAGGATTCTGGTCTGATTGCGTGAGCTGTCACTTCACATACTGGATATTGCCGAAAACGGAATCACTGCCGGAGCCGACTGTATTCAAATTTTAATCAACGAGGCCCGCAGTGAGGATTTACTGACCATTGCCATCGAGGACAATGGCCGCGGTATGCCGGCTGAAAAACTTCAAAAACCGACCGATCCGTTCATTACCAGCCGCACGACCCGCAGGGTGGGCCTGGGCCTTTCTCTGCTGGCGGCGGCGGCAGATCGTTGTGAGGGCAATCTTGAGATAAAAACTGAACCCGGCCGGGGAACCAGGGTTGAAGCGACATTTCGCTACAACCATATTGACCGGGCGCCCGTGGGAGACATGGCCGCCACCATCACGACTTTAATTATGGGGAATCCGCAGGTTGACTTTGTCTACAGCCACATCGTCGATACTGAAGATTTCGTGCTGGATACCCGGGACCTAAAAGAGGGCACGCAAGATCAATCCCTGACAGATCCGGTGTTAATCTTTCATTTAACCCAGAGCATCCGCAATTCGCTTAACGAGCTGACGGGAGGCAATGACAATTCCCAAGTCACGGAGGAAAATCATGGCAAAGCTGACGATTGACGATCTAAAAAGAATAAAAGAAGATACTGCAAAGAGCACTTCCCTGCGCGAAGGCGCTGCAACCGTCAAAATTACGGTCCACATGGGGACCTGCGGAATTGCCGCCGGAGCACGTGAGGTAATGAACGCCTTGATGGAAGAGTTGGCTGAAGCCGACCGATCTGACATCAGGGTGGTGGCTTCCGGGTGTATGGGCATGTGCAGCAGTGAACCCAATGTAACCGTGGAAATACAGGATTCCGAACCGATAGTATATCAGAAAATGGAATCCAACCGCATGCGCCAGGTATTCAAACGCCATGTGCTCCTGGGGGAGGTTCAATCTGATTTTGCGCTGGGGAAGATGTAGCTATGAAAGTCGACGGTAAAGACATTCGCACGATCTGGCTCGATAAGGATGAACGCATCATCAAGATCATCGACCAGCGGAAGCTGCCGCATGAATTTATTATAGCGGACTTAAAAACGGTTGATGACGCCATTGAAGCCATCAAAGATATGTATGTCAGGGGCGCGCCACTTATTGGTGCCACCGGCGCCTATGGCATGTATTTAGCTACCCTCAATGCACCGCACGATCAAATCGATATTGAGTATTTAACAAAAGAAGGCGATCGTCTCAAATCAGCCCGGCCCACAGCCGTCAACCTTGCCTGGGGCGTGGATAAAGCTCTGACGGCCATTGTAAACGTATCGGATCCTGCTCGAAAAATCAGACTAGCCAAAGAAACCGCCGCTGCCATCACCGAGCAGGAAGTGGAAAACTGCCGCAAAATCGGTGAACACGGTTTGTCGCTAATCGAGCAGTTAAGCAGCAGCAAAGGTGGTCAACCCGTCAATATACTCACACACTGCAATGCCGGATGGCTGGCCTGCATTGAACACGGCACGGCTACGGCCCCGATCTATGCCGCTTTTGACCACGGCCTTGATATCCACGTCTGGGTCGATGAAACCAGACCGCTTAATCAGGGAACCCGGCTGACAGCCTGGGAACTGGGCAAACATGGTGTCAAGCATACGATCATCACCGACAATGCCGGCGGCTATTTGATGCAGCATGCCATGGTGGATATCGTCATCGTGGGCACAGATCGAACCGCGGTATCAGGAGATGTGGCCAATAAAATCGGCACCTACCTAAAGGCACTTGCCGCCTGGGACAATCAGGTGCCCTTTTATGTAGCCCTGCCGTCGAGCACCTTTGACTGGAATGTCAGAGACGGTGTCAATGATATCCCTATCGAGCAGCGCGATCCCGCTGAAATTAAGTATGTTTATGGTCTGGATCAGGATCGAACGACCAAGGTCCTGATCTGCCCGGAATCCAGTCCGGCCGCCAATTATGCCTTTGATGTCACCCCGGCAAAATATGTCACCGGTTTTATAACCGAGCGCGGAATTTGCCAAGCAACGGAAGAAGATATTCGAAGTCTGTTCCCGGATAAAGGCAGATGACAGAAAACAGAAGACGGAGGACAGAATTCGGAAGTGTGAATTCAGAATGCGGAAGTGGGAAAAAAGGTAACGAAATGCTGACCGATCTCGAAAAAAAAATCATTGCGGCGATACAGGAAGATATGGCCATCACCGCCCGCCCCTATCTGGAAATATCAGAGAAGCTGGGGACATCGGAAGAGACATTGCTTGAAACCCTGCAAAATCTATGCAAAGGGGGAATTATCCGTCGCTTTGGGGCTACATTACGTCACCAGAAAACCGGTTTTACCGCCAACGCCATGGCCGCCTGGCAGGTCGATGAAAATCGCGTTGAAGAAGTCGGTAACAGGCTGGCATCTTTTAAGCAGGTTTCACATTGTTACCGGCGCAACCCCACCAAGGGCTGGCCCTTCAATCTTTACACCATGATCCATGCCAATGATGAAGAATCATGCCGTCAAACCGCCCGCACTATGTCACAGGAGACCGGAGTCGAAAACTATTCCCTGCTTTTCAGTCGCAAGGAACTGAAAAAGACGTCGATGGTGTATTTCCCATCAGCTGGTTCCAAAGATGGACCGTGTAAAGCAACGGCACATGATCTCTAAATGCATCCGGAACAAGTCCCTGCAACCCGCCCCGAAACGGTTCGTCCGATTCATAGTTGTCTCTGGGCTCGGGTTTGATCTCGATATTTTCTTTTTCTGCTTCCGGTAACCGATCATGAACGAAGCCACGATCATCGATAAATCGGATCTCGCCGACATGCCGATAGAATCCTGCGGGAGGGACTTTCGCCACAATGTCGCTGTTGTTTACAATCCGGTAAGCCTGAACCTGATATTGGTCCCTGAAATCACTGTCGCCGACTCTTGGGGAGCCGATCGTATAGACCCCGACGGCATAAGGGCAGCGGTCAGCCGCCAGGGTTGCCAGGGCCGCACCCAGACTGTGGCCGCCAAACCAGATCTTAAGGCCCTTGCGGTGAAGCTTTTCGATGTGCAGGGCTAATTCATCCCAAACTTCATCCAGGGCATTTTTAAAACCCCGATGCACCTTACCGCCCTGCTCCCATTTCACCAGCCGTATATCGACATCGGTCATCAGATCGGCCAGGACTTTTACAAGATCGAATTTTTCTTTTTTTTTCCAGATCTCGCTGCCCCTGAATACCACCAGGGCATATTTGTCGTTACTGGCGACAAAGCATTGGGTGCTGTCCTTATTAAAAAAGACGACGTCATTCAGGCCTGCTGTTTGGAACCGAATTCTGACAAATTCTTCGTCTGCATATACAAGGGTCGCCGCCTCGGACAGCCACCAGGCATTAATCGGGCTGTAGTCTTTGGATTTAGACTCGAAAGGAAACACTTCAACGTGGTCATAATACCTGTGGTCTTTAAATGGCGGAGAAATATTCTGCCAGGTGATTTCAGGAACGGCCTTGCGCCAGGACCGATCTGGAGTCTGTAACTCCTTTTGCGCTGCAGCACCGCTTACCTGGACAGCTATTAATAGCCCGATCAACCCAATTCTGATGAGGAGAGATGACATGATTATATGTTTTTTTCTTGTGCTTCGTGCTCTTCGTGGTGAAATAAATTTTTTCATAAAATTCAAAGAAATCACTAATAAGCGCCTAAAAGTTCTAAAATTATAGTGCCGCACGCTACGCCCATTTTAAAATCGAAAGAATACCTTAAATATTCAATCATCAATCGAAAATCTTCAATCTTTTAAATCTTGGCTTTCCGATTGGTTACATAGGTCAGTACCTCGCTGGTCGACAATCGCCGATTGCCGGGCCCGACCCGCACATAAAAGTCCTCATCCTTGCCGATTTTAAGAAATACCGGTGAAGGAGAGGGCTGACATTGGACGAGCAGTACTTTTTGTCCTTCAACCGGAACCAATTGGAAGCTGATAAAACTTACAAATTCAAGCCCGATATTTTCCCGGATCCGGTTGTTGACGTGCAGCAGATATTTATCATCATTATCAAACCGGTCTGCTACGGTGCCCAAAATATCTCCCGCATCCGCCACACCGATCAGCAGCACGCCACCGTCGGTATTCAGAAAGGCGACAATCGATTTGAGCCAGGAATTTTCAATGACCTTCTCAGCCCGGTCGGTTTTGAGATTCCAACGCAACGTTGACTTAAACTCGACCCGATCGCTTTCTCCGCTGTGGATTAAAGATTTAATCCACTCGGCGCGCTCAACAGAATCCACCGGAATAGATCGCAGTTTATCCTCCAGTTGATCGGCGAGCAGTTGGTTTTCTTGCAGCAATATTTTATGCCTGAGATGAACCTCGAGATGGCGGGAAACTCGAGCGACGATTTCAGCCGGATCAAAAGGCTTGGTAATAAAGTCCACTGCTCCCAGCGAAAATCCCCGCACTTTCTCCTGGGTGCTTTGCAGGGCCGTCAGAAAAATGATAACCGAATTTCTGGTATTCTCGTCCGCTTTTAACCGGGCACAGGTTTCATAGCCATCTATACCGGGCATCATCACATCCAGCAGAATGAGATCCGGTTTGGCCTTGGCGGCAATTCGCAGTGTATCCTCCCCGGACCGGGCAATCAGCAAACTGTAACCTTGGCCTTCCAGTGTTTGATAAAGCGTTTGCAAATTAATTTCGTTATCATCCACCATCAATATGGCAGGCGATGCGGGATCTTTGCTTCTGAACTGGCTGGTTTGATGTTCTCTATCTTCAGTCATATTTTGGTTTCATAAAGTAATTTAATGTATTCGTTTTCCGAATGCTTAATTACTCCGCCCTGCAATATAACGATACAAGGTGTGGATAAAACATATTTGCTCGATTTTAAAAAAGACGGAGTGAAACGACATCCACCAATATTCAATCTGCAATCTTCAATTTTCAATCCCGGCTTGTCCGGCTTGTCCGGGTTAGGGTTTATACTATTTTTTCAATAGAATTACAATTTGATTTAAAATTGTCCCACAGCTAAATAATTCTTTCGTAAGATACTAAAATCATATATTTTTGCTAATTATTTAATTTCTCTTGCCAAGCGGCCGGGATACCAAGAGAGATATAGAAAATTTCTTTTTGCCCGTCAACCTCGACTTGACTATTGTTGTAGTACGTACTACATTTACTTGGTTTCCTTATAATGTGATTTAAATCTAGCGAGGTAACAACTATGAGACAGCTCATCACTATCCGTGAGGCGAATCAGCATTTATCACGCTATGTAAATGATGTTCAAAACGGAGGAGAAATCATTATTACCCGGCGCGGTTTGCCGGTGGCCAAATTAAGCGCCTATGTGAAATCAACGGAGCTTGATGAAAAACAGAAAGATGCACGTAAGCGCAGCCTTGCCCGCATGAGGAAAGGTTATCCTCTTGGCGGGATTATGCAAGTGCGGGAGACATTGCATGAACGGTAGGCGATTAACACTTGATACGAATATTCTTTTTTATGCCATGGATCGAGAAGCCGGCGAACGCCACAAACTGGCAATGAAAATTGTTGATCGTGCAATAGTTTTCGACAGTGTTTTAACACTCCAGTCTTTATCTGAATTTTATGCTGCCGTGACCGGAAAAGATAAAATGCCAGCCCGGGAAGCAGAAGCACAAATAATAGACTGGATGGATTTGTTTCCCATCGTATCGGCAAAATCGAAATCATTAATCAGGGCGATTAAGGCAGTAAATCAACACAGCCTTTCCTTTTGGGACGCCGTGTTGTGGGCTGTCGCACGCGATGCGGGCGTGACGATGATACTTAGTGAAGTTTTTCAGCACGATCGTGCCTTAGATGGTATTCAATTTTGCAATCCTTTTCAGATAAAAAACCCACTGCAGTATATATTTAAAGATTCAGACTGAGAGCCCCTTGCCTTTGCTTCATTGCGGGGCGAAGTTTAGGCTTTGTACGGGCCAAAACAACCTTTTTTATGAACCGTGACACGCCACATATCCTTCTGATCAATCCCTGGATTCATGATTTTGCCGCCTACGACTTCTGGGCCAAACCGATGGGATTGCTGACCATTGCCGGCCTGTTAAGAGCTCACGGAGTCACCGTCTCCTACATCGACTGTCTGAATCGCTTTCACCCCCGTTCGGCTAAAAGTGACCCATTGGCAAGATATGGCCGCGGACCTTATCTAAAAACCCGTCTATCAAAACCGGAGGGACTGCAAGATGTAACGCGACATTATTCCCGTTACGGCATCAAACCACACTGGTTAAAGGCCGATCTTTTAAAACTCACCCAACCCGATCTGGTGCTGGTCACCTCGCTGATGACATACTGGTATCCAGGCGTACAGGAAACTATAGAGAATATCCGATCTGTTTTTCCGCAAACACCGATCGTGCTGGGGGGGATTTATGCCCGACTGTGTCACAACCACGCCCGGAATCACTCAGGTGCTGATCACGTTGCTGTTGAACCGGCGGAAAACAATCTTTTTCCCCTGGTGCAAAAATTTACCGGATTTTCGGCCTCCCTGGCGTTTGATCCGGCCGATCTGGATTCCTACCCCTATCCGGCCCTGGATCTTCAAACTACAATCAATTATGTCCCCCTGTTGACAACCAGGGGGTGTCCATTTGACTGCGCCTATTGCGCCTCCCGTTTTTTAGAACCCCAACGCAGGTTGCGCAGCCCTGAATCTGTAATTGAAGAAATCAAATTCTGGCATCGCAACTACAGCATAAGCGATTTTGTTTTATACGACGATGCCTTTTTAGTGGATGCAGCGCGGCACGCCATTCCGATTTTAGAAGGGATTTGCAGCAGCGATCTCAAGGTACGTTTTCACACCCCGAATGCACTTCATATACGGGGAATCAATGCAACGACTGCCCGGCTTATGTATCGAGCGGGTTTCAGCACATTACGGCTCGGCCTTGAAACTGCAGAATTTGATCACCGCCAGGATTTAGATCAAAAAGTTTCCGAAAAGGAGTTTAAGCGAGCAGTAGACTGCCTGATCAAAACCGGCTTTAATAAAGATCAGGTTGGGGCGTATTTACTCGTCGGCCTGCCCGATCAAAAAATCAGCGCCGTCGAGCAATCCATAATAACGGTAATCGACAGCGACATCAAGCCGGTACCGGCGTATTACACGCCCATTCCCCATACCGCCCTGTGGACCAAGGCAGTCGCCGCTTCGCGCTATGATATCACTGACGATCCGGTATTCACCAACAATGCCATTATGCCCTGCAGCAAAGCGCCCTTCTCCTGGGAAATGCTAACGCGTTTGAAAGAATCAGCTGAAAACTCCATCAGATGATGTAGTTTGGAATTTTGAATTTGGGTCATTGGGATTTGTTTGGGATTTGTTGTTTGGTGCTTGGAATTTTCATTGATTGATTCAATTATTTCTAATAATAAGAGATGTATAAGATTAATCTATAAGCGAGAAACGGAGACATACATATGCTTCACCTGAAATCAGTAAATTTAAAAAAACAAAAGATAGAAACCCTGGCAATTCCAGTATGCGAAGATAAGGATATCCATCAAGATCCAGCTATTCAAGCTGTTATTAAAAAGGCGCTTAAGCTGAATGAGTTCAGTGGAAAAAAAGATGAAGCTGTAACTTTTTACGATTTACCGGAAATCAAAACCCGGCGGGTAATGCTGGCAGGTCTCGGTAATTTTAAAAACCTTGACCGTGAAACCTTGCGCACGATGGCCGGCAAATCCGTGAAAAGCTGTATAAATAACGAGCTGGCAAACTTGTGGTTCGCCGTACCCGCAGCAGAAAAATTGGATTTAAAGCCGTCTGAAGTCATAGAGGCAATGCAGGAGGGCGCTTATCTCGCCAATCACATTTTCCAAAAATACAAGGGTGAGAAAAAGAATAAAACGCTCAAGCAGCTTAATTTCCTGGTTAATCGCCAGGTCGCCGGAAAATTTCGTCACCTGTGCTCAAAAGTCGCTGCGGTTTGTGAAGGGACTTACCTGGCCCGTGAGTGGGTCAATACCCCTTCAAATGAAAAGACGCCGGAAAAATTTACGCGCTCCATCGTCAACCTGGCTAAAAAGCAGGGTCTTAGAGTTCAGGTGATCAATGAAGCCCAATTGAAACAAAAAAAATTCGGCGCCCTGCTGGCCGTGGCTGCCGGCAGTCAGAGTAAACCCAGCCTGGTCGTACTGGAGCATAAGGTCCCGGGCGCTAAAAAGACGGTGGCCCTGGTCGGAAAAGGCGTAACTTTTGACTCCGGTGGCTTGAATATCAAAACCGGCGGCTCTATGGCAGATATGAAGTGTGATATGTCCGGGGCGGCCGCCGTGGCCGCCACCTTAATTACGGCAGCCCGGTTGAAAAAGAAAGTCAATATTATCGGCGCCATTCCCATTGTCGAAAATATGCCGTCCGGCCAGGCAATTCGGCCGGGAGATATCATTCGAAGTTACGCCGGCAAAACAATTGAAATCGGAAATACGGACGCCGAAGGGCGGCTGATCCTGATCGATGCCATGTCTTACGTAATAAAAAGATATAAGCCGCAGATGCTGGTTGACCTGGCGACCCTGACGGGCGCTTGTGTCGTCGCGTTAGGAGAAAAAATTGCCGGGGTATTTTCAAATGATGATGATCTGGCGGCTTCAATCACGGCCGCGGGGGAAAAAACCCACGAGCGCTGCTGGCGCCTGCCGCTGCCCGATGATTATAAAGAACTTCTCAAAAGTGATTTTGCGGACATCAACAATATGCCCAGCAGCCGCAATGGCGGCGCCGTCACCGCCGCGCTGTTCTTAGCCGACTTTGTCGATGACACCCGCTGGGCCCATATCGATATTGCCGGCCCTGCATATCACAAAAAGGAAAGTGATTACTGCGGCCCGGGGGCAACGGGTTTTGGTGTGAGATTACTGACGGAATTGTTGGGAAAAATATGAACCCATAAGCGAGAGAATATTTTAATATAGGAAGAAATAAATAGCTGCTGAAAAAATGAACATTGAACATCGAACACCGGACGTCCAGCATCGAACAAGGCCTGACATCGGATTTTAGGAAAAAAGTGAAATTAAATTGCAGAGCGAAGCGACATCATTATTCGACGTTCGGCGTTGAAATTTCGATGTTCAATGTTCGGTCCATATGGATGGGGATTCCACTTAGAGCGGGGTCCTGCCTACGATTGATGAATAACAGAGGCAACAATTATTTTTTGTTGGGCCAGGCTATGTACTTGTGATTTATTAAGAAACCTGCCAAATAAGGTCATTTTTCAGGCTGAGGGTATCTTGACTGGAGATCTCCCCCAGTTTTTTTCTCACACTCTTCATTGCCCCGAACGGCAGCTATGTTTCTGTTAGTTCCCGCCTGCGCACCGGAATGCCCGAGCGCAGAGTTTCAGAGTCCAGAGAGTCAGAGTTCAGAGGAAAATGGGGACAGCACCACTCGAAAACCGATGAGGTCGTTGCGGAAGTCGGGACTGTTCCTGCGGCGAATGGCGCACCGTACGTCGTCCCGGTAGTAGTCAAACGAGCCGCCACGCAACACACGCGCGACGTCATTGCCTGCCGCCAAATCCTCTCTGCGGCTATCCTTTGGATCAAAGGGATACTTGAATTCCGGCTTATCCGATTCTTTTCCCCACAGATTCCGGGTCCATTCCCACACGTTGCCGGCCATATCTGCCGCGCCAAAGGGACTGTCCCCTCCCGGTGAGTATTGGCCTACAGGCGTGGTTTCTCCGGGCCCCTCTTCCCCGCTGTTCACCTTTTTTGCGTCCCAGTCATTTCCCCACGGATATATCAGGCCGACTTCGCCCCGCGCCGCTTTCTCCCATTCCGCCTCGGAGGGTAGCCGGTAATTCTTACCGCTCTTTTCGCCCAACCATTGGCAATAGGCCGTCGCATCATGCCAGGATATATAAACTGTGGGGTGATCCCCTTTGTCCTGGGGGTAGATTTCATCTTCCCAGTTCCGGGGGGCCGGATGCCTGGTTTCACGCACAAAGACCTGGTATTCGGCATTGGTCACCGGGTACTTGCCGATGCGATATTCGGGAAGTTCAACAGGGTGCTGAGGCTTCTCGTCATCTCCAGCACTTTGGTCTTTATCATCAGAACCCATCAGAAAGGATCCCGCCGGGATGCGCACCGTCTCCGGTTCAAACACGTCACGCGGGGTTTTGACCGGTGCCGCCTTCGGGGCTTCGGCCCGGCGGGTAAGGGTGAAATAGAGGCGCAATTCTTCCGGCGAAAGGCCGATAAAATTGACATCCGGCATCTGCTCAGGATGCAGGGTGAGCAGTTTGCGCACTTCAGTGCGGTGAATATATGGCGCAAGGGCGGGAGGCGGCTCCAATCGCTCCCTCGCTTCACTACCCTCTGCGTCTTTGCCTGTTTTGAACGCTTCTCGCAAGTATCCCTCCAGGTCGCGCAGCAGCCGGGGAGTGATTTTGAGCACGTCATAAAGTTCCGGGTAGACGTGCTGTATGGCCACCACTTTCGCCAGCCTGACCGGTTTTATCGGCCGGGCTTCCCGCTTCTCGGCCAATTGCCACAGCAGCAGGAAGACATTGACGGTCCGCTTGATTTGCCGGGGGTTGTCCCCCAACCCTTCGGTAAAGACCTTCGGACAATCTTCGTGCGGCCACACATCTACCAGCCCGTGTACAAAGTCTGAAACTTTGCTTCGATCAATGGGTGGGATCTGGAAAGGGAGTTGAATGATCTTTTCAAGATAGCGCGGGCCATCAATGAGAAACCCTCGCTGTTTTTTGTCCGCCGGCCCCGTTGAGATTCCAATTTCGCGGTACTTGATTTCGATACCCCGTGCGATTACTTCCTGGTCGAGACCCAGGATAAATACGCACTCGGGCACATCGAGAAAAAGCTTGATGGCTTCCAAAACCTCGACTGCCTTTTCGGGCAGACAGCGGTCCAAATCGTCCACGAAAACGATCAGGCGGCGATGCTTCGATCTGATATGGCTTTTAATCAGATTTTCGAATTTTTCTTGAAACTGATCCAGGAACTGCACGTGCTCGATGCGAATTTTGGAACGCTCCCGATGGATGGCGGAAACAAATTTTGCGACCGCGTCTTCTATCCCCTGACCGGGTGATGTTTTTATCTAATCTGACAGGATGCTCCCTCCGGGAATAAACGACAATCCGACCGTCAGCGCGCCCTTGCTGAGTCCGGATGCCATCTTGCTCCAGTCGATCTGAATGCCTCCGGCTTCTTCTCGTTCTACGGTGCGATACAACGCCGTTTCCAGGTCCGTCAACTCGTCCCGGGCTTTCCCGGAATCATCTGACGGGTCCGTGGGCAGGGCTTTGCGCAGTTCATTAAGAACCTGCAGCAACAGGGCACGCCACAGCGTCTCCTCCCGTTCAAATTTCCAGGGGTCAAACCATACCGTGTGAAAGTCTTCCGGCAGTTTCTTTTGCACCATCTTCATCAGGGAGGTTTTGCCGGAACCCCAAGTTCCAAAGAGGCCTACGGTCAAGGGGGTACGCGTGGAAGGTGAGGCGATAATCCCTGCCAAAGTTTCCACATAAGGATTAAAGTCCAGGGCATCTTCTAAGGCCGGAAGATCATCGAGAATGTAAGCAGGGGAATTCCCCGGTTTGATTGTCTTGTCATCGGACATGTATCATTCTCCTTTCTGCTGAATAAAGGAGTAAAAAGATAAAAGCGAGACAGTTTGTGAATGTAAATTTTCAATGCAGCTGGTTATGAAAACCATATCCTGAGCCATGGGTCAAGACGAGATTGTTAAACCGCGGGGAAAGAAGATGGGTTATTGGTTATTGGTTTCGGCAAGCAACGGGAATCATTCCGATTTTTTCACCGGTCTATGAAATGGTTATCGAATGCTGGATAGGTTGCGTAGCGAACCGGATCGGCGGGCACGGTGGCCCTCCCTGCATATATCCTAAAAGCAATAGAGTAATCAGACGGAATAGGATTCTTTATTTCTAATAACGAATAACCAATAACGGCGACGCGCTCTGCCTTACCAGCCCCCCAAGATATCCTGCCCTCTCTGCCGGGCGGCTTCTTCCTGGAATTCGTGAAACCTCGTGCCGACAACCGTGGCAACGTTTGATATGACGGCATATCCCATATCCGGGTCTTTTTCAAAAAGCTGCCTGAGCCCTTCCCTTTCGACTTTGATTAATTTGCAGGACTTGCCGGTACAGTATCCGGACAGTCGATATTTATTCGGTGATGTAAAGCTTGACCAACCAAAAGCGCCGGCTTCGGCTATGGAGGAAATCGTATTTGCTTCGGATGAGCTGCTGCCGGCAACATCAAACCGCAGATCAACTTGGCCCTCTTTGACAATCCAGAGGTAGACGGCATCTTCGCCTTGTTCAAAAAGTTTGCTGCCGGCCTGAAATTCTGCTTCTTCACAGAAATTTATTATCTCAGCCAGTTGCTCATGATTAAGGCCCTGCAAGATTTGGACTTTGTCTAAAAAATCGATATCGATCATGATCTTCTCCTCTGAATATTCAGCCTCTCACAGAGCTCACAGAGCACGCCGAGTATTTTTTTCTCTGCTGACTCTGAGAGCTCGAACAAAGCCCCGCGGAGCGGGATGCAAGCATGGGCGAGAGAATCATCTTTTTTTTAATGTCGAGTGGCTAATAGATTCACTGGTAATATTAGAATTCAGCAGTATCTACGCCAGAACATAATCGGTCTGGACTTCGCCCATAAGTATATGCTGCTTGAACACCCGGCGCAGTTTCTCAGCATTCATTTTCTGGTAAACGACCGGATCTTCTCCTTCTATCTCTACCGTCAGATTGGGATGGGTGTCACAATTTCCGATACAGCCGCCGCTCTTGACCTCGATTTCCGGGCGGTCGGCTATGGCCAATTCCTCCACGAGGGCATTCATAACTTCGCGGGCACCTGCAATAATTCCGCAGGTGGCCAGATGTACCGTAATTTTAGTATTGGCGTAGGAAGGTTTCGAAGCGGAATCCTGTAATTGGCGGAAACGCTGACCAATGATTTCTACCAGGTTTGACATGACTCGATAGCCGGTTTTCGAATCCCGTTTAAAAATTTCAACCAGTTGTTCTCTTTCGATTTGAATGACTTTGCAGGATGTGGTAGCGCAGTACGCCGACAATCTATATTTATGCGGTGCCACAAGGCTTGACCAACCGAACGTCATAAATTTGGATATCGACGAGATCGTGTTTTTTGTCGAAGTCGAACGATCCGGCAAATCAAAGCGCAGATCGACCCGACCCTCGTTTACAATCCACAGGCAGGAGGCCTCATCGCCTTCACTGAAGAGTTTTTCATTTTGCCGGAATTCCATTTCGCGGCAATGGTCCTTAAAACCGGTAAGCTGGCTGTCAATCAGCCCTTTGAACACCTCTACACTTCGCAGAAAATCGAGACTAGTCATCTCCAGCTCCTTATTTTAATGCTAAAATAATCCCTTTGCCAACATCAAGTCACCCGCAATCAGCACCATCCCGACATCTGAAGGACTATAGCCCATTGGCCATTAAATTGCAAATCACGGCTGCTACCCTCAGCTATTGGCAGGCCCGGCGGCATGGACTTGACCAGCCAACTCAAATGCCGTCGCCGGCCACATCAAAATGGGGATTCCCTCTTCTTCGGCCTTATCCACGGTTTCCTGATCGGGCTCCTGCCCACCGGTTAAAATGATGGCTGCCATCTCGTGCAACACGGCCACCGCAACAATGTTCTGATGGGTTTGCACGGTCAGCCAGATACAGCCATTGGGCGCATTGGCCATCACGTCACTTAACAGGTCGCCACAATACCCCCCTTGGATTTGACGGTCAAGATGCTTGCCACCGGCTGCCACATGCAGATTAAACTTTTCTGATAATTCTTTGACGTTCATGTATTACCTTTCATTTCCCAACGTTATATAATACTTTCGATTTATAAAGCCGATCGCCAGGCGGATAAAAAAGATAATGCTATCTATAACATGCTATTTTGAAATTCAAGAGCAAAAAAAGTTAAGAGAATTGATTTATTATCATCTTTCCGCTATAGTGGCTCTGTCTATTGGAAAGCCGTAGCCTGTATCTTGCTTGAAACTTAAAGAAACTTTGAACGCCTCAGACTCACGCAAAATTCAGGTCGAAAAACAATATAAAATCATTTTGTTTATATACACAGCGTTTAACACGTGTATCCTTATACGTTTGTTTGAAAACCACACGATTCATAGTGGTTAGTACTCAATCAATATATTAGGACGCTGTCTAATAACCATCAGCCTCAGTTCGGCTGATGCCGGGTGAATCAGATCATGGGCAGTCAATCACAATTGCCAAAAAATGATACCACCGCAACATCCACTGCTTTTAAACTGGATCCCGCTCAAATTATCGATCTGCTGCCCTGCTATATATCGATACAAGATCGTGATTTTCATATTCTCTTTGCCAATCGGCAGTTTCAATCCGACTTTGGTGATGCCATCGGCAAGTTATGCCATGCCGTCTACAAGGGATCTCGAACTGTATGCCCGGGCTGTCCCGTCCAAAATACCTTTCGTGACAAACGTGCCCACGTTAAAGAGGAAACCGTGCAGCTGGCCAATGGCAAAATCTGTCAAATTCTCATTCAAACATCCCCGATTCTTGGCGATGATGGCGAGGTGGCGGCAGTTATTGAAATGTCCACCAACATCACCGAAATCAAAAAGAGTCAAAAAGAATTAAAAACCCTGGGCCAGTCGATTACGCTGCTGTCCCATGGCATTAAAAATATCCTCGAAGGCCTTGAAGGGGGCGCCTATGTGGTTGATGAAGGCTTCAAGGACGACGATTTGCCGCTTGCCAGAAAGGGTTGGAATATTGTTAATAAAAATGTCATCGAAATTACCGATGTCGTAAAAAATATTCTATATTCCTCTAAAAACCGCCCCCTCAAATACGAAGCTGCATCTCCCGGCCGGCTGGTCAAGGATTCAATCGACCTGTTCAAGGAAAAAGCCGCCGGATTGAATATTCAGCTAAAAACGCAGATCGCCCCCCGGCTGCCTGAGGCTCAGGTGGACATTGCCAGTGTGCGCCGGATGCTTAACAATCTGATCTGGAATGGTTTGCAGGCCTGCCTGAATGATAAAAATAAAAAAAATCATACCGTCACGGTCAAAACAGACCGTTATGATGACGATCATTTTTATTTTGAAATAACTGATAACGGCATCGGGATGGACCAGGCCACCCGACGCAATATTTTTGAAGAATTTTTTTCAACCAAAGGCAGTGCAGGGACCGGTCTGGGCCTGGCGGTGGTTGAAAAAGTCGTCAATAAACACGGCGGCCGCATTGAGGTCAATTCGACACCGGGTAAGGGAAGCCGGTTTACCATTATTTTTAAATTTTGAAATGCTCTAATTGGACGACACATTTTATCTTGACGAAACGGTGCAAATAATTCATACCATAGTGGTCAGATATGAAATAGTTAGCCCTGATGGTAACAATCGGTTCGTCATCAATCTATGCCCCAATTGAGCGATTTTTTACTCGATCTGCACGGATCTCTCCGTAAATAATCGCACAACTTCGCTTAAAGGAGACAAACAGAGGAGAGCCTTATGGAAAAAAGCCTTAAAATTGTTTTGGTCGATGACAACACCGATTATCTGTTTACCATGGAAACATTTCTTCAACGTAACGGTTTCGAAGTATTCACAGAAGATGATGGCCAAAAAGGATTGGATCTGATCCGCCAAGAAAATCCCGATATTGTATTGCTGGACGTAATGATGGAGTCACTTTTCTCTGGGTTTGAGCTTTGCAAAAAAATGCGAACCGAAGATGATTTGAAACATATTCCAATCATCGGTGTCTCCGGAATGGGTGACGAATTGGGCATCGACTACAAGCAATGGCCGGATTTTGAGTATTTCAGCCCGGATGCATTTCTCGATAAACCGGTTGACAAGCAGCGATTGCTTAAATTGATTCCGGAAACCATCGAAAAAGCCCGCAAACGTAAAAAGCGTCCGAAGTGGAAAGAAAAAATGGATAAAGAATGGGCCAAAAAGGCATCCAGTTCGCAGTAAACTAAGCTGCTGAAATTCATTTGCCTCATTTCTCCTATTTTTTGTTCCAAAGTATCCGATGGCAAATTAGACTGGAGATTATTGGACCATGTTCGATTATCTGCTTTACACCTCTTTGATCATTTTTCTCCTCGGTTCAATCTATAAAGCTTCCAATTGGTTTACTAAAAACATCGGATTTGTCGACCCAGCCTTTACAATCACCCAAAGATTAAAGGCAGCCGGCGGCGGCATCCGGCGGGTGATTTTTAGCACTAAGATACTGGTGGTTCTAAAAGCGATCGTAATTGACGTGCTGCTGCAGGGGAGGGTTTTTAAAGAAGGTATTGTGCGCTGGCTGGCACACATGCTGATTTTTTACGGCTTCATGCTGTTGTTGCTGATGCATGCGATGGACTCCGTCATAACCGAGGCCTGGTTTGATGATTATTACGCGACGGTAAACCCTTTTTTCTTTTTGAGGGATTTTTGCGGTGCCATGGTATTGACCGGAGTTGCCCTGGCTGTATTTCGCCGCTATCTGTCAAAAACGCCTCGTCTGCGAACCGGCGTCAGGGATCACTATGCCATCATCATCCTGGCTGTGATAATGCTATCCGGCATCGGTTTGATCGGACTTAAGATATCATCTCACAGCGAGTTTATGCTCATGGTGCAAGACTATGCCGGCCTGGATGATGAGGAGGAGATTCAAGCCCTTGAAGCTGTATGGGTGAAAGATTACGGCCTGGTCTCACCCAATGTGCAGGGCCCGTTTGATGAGGATCTTTTAGCTGCCGGTCAGGAAGTGAACGAAGGCAGCTGCCTGGAATGCCATGCGTCGGCCCAATGGGCATTTACCGGATATATCCTGGCTAAAATCATCAAGCCCGTGGCAGTCCGGCTCGATCAGGTCAACGGCATCACCATCCTGTGGTATATTCACATCATCGCCTGTTTTGCCGGGCTGGCCTATCTACCATTCAGTAAAATGTTCCACATCATATGCACGCCCATCAGTCTCATCGCCAACCGGGTCATGGATCCCCGGCATTCGGCACCGGCCAACATATTGACGCGCCAGGTCATGGAATTGGACGCCTGTACCCATTGCGGCAGCTGCAGTCTGAATTGTTCCGCCGGCATGATTTATGAAGCTGTCGGAAACAGGTTCATATTGCCATCCGAAAAAATGGCTTACCTGAAAAAAATGGTATGCGGCAAAAAGCTGGATAATGAGCAGCTGCATGCTATCGCTGAAGGTGTTTATCTTTGCACCAACTGCGACCGCTGCACGGTCCACTGCCCTTCCGGAATCCGGCTAAAGGAATTATGGTTTAGTGTCAGGGAAGCGTTGCTGCAAAAAGGCCCGCCGCTGACCCCCGTATTGACACCATTTTCATTTGCACGCGGTGCCGTGGTGAAAGAATACCTCAGAACCGATGAATATATTTTACCGATCGAAAAAGCCGCTGAAAAAGTTGCCGGCCCATCTGCCGAATTTATAAAAAGTGAGGCGGTTATCCCTTTGAACGTCAAACCGGATGAGCCCCGTCAATTCAAGCCCGGGGGCAACACGTTTTCCCATTGTTTCAGCTGCCAGAGCTGCAGCGCGGTTTGTCCGGTAGTCGGAAATTATGAAGACCCGGAACAGGTGCTGGGACTGCTGCCCCATCAAATTATGTGCAGCCTGGGGCTGGATTTAAGCGACATGGCCAGCGGAGCCAAAATGGTCTGGGACTGCCTGACATGTTACCAGTGCCAGGAAAATTGCCCGCAGCAGGTGGAAGTGTGCGACCTGCTGTATAAATTGAAAAATGTGGCGGTGCAGAAGGCGGGTATCGGTTGAGCGATGAAACTCGATGAATAGATAGGGAGACCAAATGAAATTCGCATTGTTTCAGGGCTGCAACATACCTGCCAGGGTGAGTCAGTATGCGCATGCCACAGAGGCCGTTTGCAACAAATTGGATATTGAACTCATCGAACCGGATCAGTTCAATTGTTGCGGATATCCGGCCCGCAATATTGATCAGCGCGCATTCGTGCTGTCGGCGGCCAAAAATTTGGCTGTGGCCGAAACGGCCGATCTGGATATGATGGTGATGTGTAAATGCTGCTACGGCTCCCTTAAAAAGGCCGAATTCATGTTAGGCGAAGATCCGGATCTGAAAAAGGATATTAATACAGTCCTGGCCAAAGAAAAACTACATTATGAAGGCCGGGTCAGGATCAAACATTTGCTGACAGTGTTGCACCGTGATGTGGGAGCCGACAATTTGAAATCCTTGATTTCGAAGTCTTTCAATGGCCTGCAAATCGCGGTCAGCTACGGCTGCCATGCCTTGCGCCCGAGCAAAGTCACCGGTTTCGACGACCCGGTGGCGCCTAAAATTTTTGACGAACTGGTGGAAATAACCGGTGCCTTTAGCGTTGAATGGACTCGCAAATTGGATTGTTGCGGTGCGCCCTTAACCGGCATCAACGATCGGCTGGCAATGGACATGGCCGCCAAAAAGATTGCCAGTGCCAGAGATGCGGGAGCACATTACCTATGCACGGCATGTCCTTACACCCATATCCAGTTTGATTGGGTTCAAAGTCAGATGGCAGCCGATTCCGACGACTGGGAACCGCTGGCCCCGATTCTTTATCCCCAGCTGCTCGGATTATGTATGGGAATTGATGAAACGACTCTGGGGCTGTCCAATAACCGGCTTGAACTGGCCGATATTTCTTCATTCTTGATGACGGAGTGATTATGTCTTCAGCAAACTTAGGTGCGGTGATGGTAGTCGGCGGCGGAATCGCCGGGATGCAGGCTTCCCTGGATCTGGCCGATGCCGGTTACTATGTCTACCTCGTAGAAAGGTCGAGTTCGATCGGGGGAATGATGTCCCAGCTGGACAAAACATTCCCAACCAATGACTGTGCGATGTGAATCATTTCACCGAAACTGGTCGAGGTCGGCCGGCACATCAATATCGAATTGCTGACGCTCACGGAAGTTGACAGCGTCAGCGGTGAAGAAGGCAATTTCGAGATCAATTTGATCCAGCACCCGCGCTACGTGGACATGGATAAATGTATCGCCTGCGGCGTCTGTGCGGAAAAATGCCCCAAGAAGGTTGCCAATGAATATGACGCAGGCCTTAACAAACGCAAAGCGGCTTACGTGCAGTACGCCCAGGCCGTTCCGCTAAAATATGCCCTCGATGCCAAACAATGCATCTATCTGATTCGCGGCAAGTGCAAAGCCTGTGAAAAATTCTGTCCGGCCGATGCGATCTTCTTCGATGACCAGGAAAAGAAAATCTCACTGAAGGTCGGTGCTGTTGTTCTGGCGTCCGGCAGTAAAACCTTTGATCCCCTGACGTATGACACTTACGGATATTTAAAATCGGACAATGTGGTTACCAGCCTGGAGTTTGAAAGAATCCTTTCGGCTTCAGGTCCCTATGGTGGACATTTGGTCCGGCCCTCCGATAAATCCGAACCCCAAAAAATCGCCTGGCTTCAATGCGTGGGCTCGCGCGACACCCATATCGGCGCCCGGGGATACTGTTCCGGAGTCTGCTGCACCTATGCGGTCAAGGAAGCCATTTTAGCCAAAGAGCACAGCAAAAACGGCCTGGATGCGGCGATCTTTTATATCGATATTCGAACCTTCGGCAAGGACTTTGAACGGTATTATAACAAAGCCAGGCAGGAATTGGGCGTACGGTTCATCAAGTCGCGCATTACGCATGTCGACCCTGGGGACGAAAACGGCAGACATCTCATCCGCTATGTCGACGGCGCCGGCAAATCAGTGGCAGAAGAATTCGACATCGTCGTGCTGTCGGTGGGTCTGGGTATCAATGATCAAACCATCGCTCTGGCTGAGAAACTGAACGTCGAGCTAAATCATTATCATTTTGCAGATACCGGCAGCTTTGACCCGGTCCAGAGTTCGCGACCCGGTATATATGTCTGTGGTGCCTTTCAGGGCCCCAAGGATATTCCGACCTCGGTCATCGATGCCAGCGCGGCGGCCGGCAAGGTCGGAAGCAAGCTGTCTGATGCGCGATGGACCCTTACCAAAACCAAAGAGTTGCCCGAACAAATTGATGTTAAAGGCGAGCCGCCCAGAATCGGTGTCTTTGTCTGCTGCTGCGGGACCAATATCGCCGGGTTTGTCGATGTACCGGCGGTGGTGGAGTTCGCCCAAACCCTGCCCAATGTTGCCTATGCCGAGCAGAATCTGTTCAGCTGCTCCCAGGACACCCAGGGCCAAATATCTCAGGTAATTAAAGCGCATCGTTTGAACCGGGTCGTGGTATCAGCCTGCACGCCCAAAACCCACGAGCCGCTTTTCCAGGAAACGCTGATTAATGGCGGTCTTAACAAATATCTTTTCGAGATGGCCAATATTCGCAATCAGTGTTCATGGGTTCATAAGGACGATATGGCGACGGCCACTGAAAAAGCCAAAGACCTGGTCAGAATGGCGGTGGCTAAAGTCGCGCTCTATGAACCGTTAGAGGAGCCGGTAACGAAAATCAACCAGGCCGCATTGGTCATCGGCGGCGGTGTTGCGGGCATGACCGCCGCCAGGACTTTATCACAGCAGGGGTACAAAACGCACCTGGTAGAAAAGCACGGTGAACTTGGCGGTCAGGCACGGCATATCAATGAAACCTGGAAAAATGAACCCGTCGGACCCTTTTTGCAGGCTTCGATCAGCAACGTCCAATCCGATAAAAACATCGAAGTCCATCTGAACGCATCCGTTGAAAACGTCGAAGGCTTTGTCGGAAATTTCAAGACCACGATCCGAAACGGCGCTGAATCGACAGTGATCGAACATGGCGTCACGCTGATCGCTTCGGGCGCAGCGGAGTTCAAGCCGGACGAATTATTATATAACCGGGATTCGCGGGTCTTGACCGGCCTGGAACTAAAACAACAACTCAAAGACAATTCATCCTTTCACGCTTGCCGCACGGCGGTATTCATTCAATGTGTCGGATCACGCAATGCCGAGCGGCCCTGGTGTTCAAAGGTTTGTTGCACGCAATCCATCAAAAGTGCCCTTGACCTGAGATCGATTAATCCTGACATGCATATTTACGTATTGTACCGGGATATAAGATCCTATGGCCTGCGGGAAGATCTGTACCGCGAAGCCCGGGACCGAGGCATAAAGTTCATCCGCTACAACAACGATCACGGAATCGCTGTTAAGGCGGCCGATGGTGGTTTGAGAATCAATTTCAGCGATCGCGTTCTTCGGCGAGCAATGGTCATTCAAAGCGACCTGTTGATTTTAGCGAGTGCCGTTGTGCCGCAAAAGAACAATCCTTTGGCGCAACTTTACAAAGTGCCCCAAAATGCAGACGGTTTTTTTGCCGAAGCGCACGTCAAACTGCGACCCAATGACTTTGCGACCGACGGCGTTTTCGTGTGCGGTTTGGCCCATGCACCTAAACCCATCGATGAATCCATCGCCCAGGCCCAGGCTGCCGCTTCGCGGGCCGTAACCATATTATCGGCCCTGGAGATTTCAGTCAGCGGCACGGTGGCCCTGGTGGACCCGAGCACCTGCAGCCAATGCGGCGTGTGTGTTGCGGTGTGCCCCTACTCGGCCCCGAAATTCAATGAAAACTCCGCCAAGGCCGAAATCCAGTCAACACTGTGTAAGGGATGCGGGCTGTGCGTGGCATCCTGCCGATCCGGCGCCCTTCATCTAAAAGGATTTGATACTTCCCAAATCATGGCCATGTTGACATCCTGTGTGTGGGAGGAGGCACCGTTTGAAACAACGTTTAGCTAAGGAATGAATAGTCACTAGTCATTTAAGATGTTCGACATTATTCATTAGCCATTTATCATTTCATATGGGAGAAATAATGAAGACATTTCACAACCTGATTGAAGATGTGCAAAAACCGGGGCTTTGTCATCGTTGCGGGGGTTGCGTGACGTTTTGTACGGCCGTTAACTACGGCGCCCTGGAGCTGGATGCAGAAGGCAAACCCAGGTATGGCGATCAAGATAAGTGTATTGAATGCGGCCTGTGTTATTCCATTTGCCCGGAAATTGATGAGTTGGACGAGGAAACCAAAAAAAGGCTGGGCTGGAGCCCGCCCATCGGCCGAATTATCGAAACCGGAATCGTGCGTGCAACGGATCCGAATGTTCTTGAAAAAGCGACCGATGGTGGTGCGGTTACCGCACTGTTGCTGCATTTATTTAAAAGCGGACGAATTGACGGTGCGATTGTGACCAAACCATCCGGCCCATTCCTGCGTCAACCGTTTTTAGCCGTGTCGCCGGAAGATATTCTTGAGGCGGCCGGCTTTTTTTTCGATACATCTCACGGCATGAAAAGTTTCAGCGATTATTATTTAACCCACTCCCAGATCAGAGAATTTGAGCCATTAATTCAAAAAGGGTTACAGCGCGTTGCGTTTGTCGGAACTCCCTGCCAAATAAAATCGGTCCGTCGAATGCAGATCCTCAACATTATCCCTTCCGATACGATTAAATTCTGTCTGGGCCTGTTCTGCTCCGGCAATTTTGTATTCGGGAAAAAACAACAGCAAAAGATCGCCAAAATTGGCGGATTTCAATTTAACGATGTCAAAAAGCTAAATATTAAGGAAGATCTCATCATACATCTTAACAGCGGCGAAGTCAAAACGATGATGCTCGATGAGCTTGAGTTCATGAAACGCTTTGCCTGCTATTTTTGTCCGGATTATTCGGCCGAGTATGCCGATGTGTCATTTGGCGGCATCGGCGCCGAGAAAGGCTGGACAACCATCATTACACGCACTCCGGTCGGCCGGGCGATTGTTGCCGACGCCAGATCAAAAAAGGCCATTGAAGACAATCGCAGGGGCGATTTTCAGAAACTTCATTCGCAAGCCCTCCAAAAGGTTAAGGGCTGGTCGGCCAAAAAAAAGAAGACCGCTCTTAAAAACAGAAAGCCCCTTGGAAATAAGTATCCAGGTCTGAAACAGGATGTTTGAACCTGAATTGAGTGTTTTAAATTTCAAAAATTAGCTATTGATTTGGTGACCACTTTCAGATTATCTAAGAGAACAAGATATTCGTCATGGCATTCATCATTCAGGTATTGAAAAGGCAAATTTATGAAAGCTTTACTAATATACCCCTCCTTCCCTGATACGTTCTGGAGTTTTAGACACTCACTGAAATTCATTCGCAAAAAATCTGCTTTCCCACCGTTGGGATTGTTAACGGTGGGTTCCATGCTGCCGACCGAATGGTCCAAACGCGTTATTGATTTGAACGTCGAAAAGCTCAGCGACGAGGATCTTGCCTGGGCGGATTACGCCTTTATCAGTGCCATGGTTGTCCAACGCAAATCAGCCCGGCAAACCATCGCTCGCTGCAAAGAAGCCGGTCTCAAGGTTGTGGCCGGCGGTCCGCTTTTCACCAGTGAGTACGAGCGGTTCGACGAGGTTGATCACTTTGTGTTGAATGAAGCCGAGCTGACTCTGCCCGCATTTCTGGCTGATTATACACACGGCAACCTCCAACGCCTCTATACGACACCCGAGTATGCCGATATCCAGCAAACGCCCATTCCGATGTGGGAACTCATCAATTTGAAACGATACGCATCCATGAGCATCCAGTTTTCCCGCGGATGTCCGTTTAATTGTGATTTTTGCAATGTCACCGCGCTCTTCGGGCACCGGCCGCGCATTAAGACCGCGGCTCAGATCATCGCCGAGCTGGACAGTTTGTACAATCACGGATGGCGCGGGCAGGCTTTCTTTGTCGACGACAATTTCATCGGCAACAAAAAGTATCTCATGAAAGAGCTATTACCGGCGCTGATTGATTGGCAGAAAGATAAAAAGGGATTTTTGTTCAACACGGAAGCCTCCATCAATCTGGCTGACAACGAGGATCTGATGCACACGATGGTGGAGGCCGGATTCGATACCGTTTTTATCGGCATCGAAACACCCGATGAAGAAAGTCTGGCTGAATGCAACAAAAAACAAAATAAAAACCGCAACCTGATTGAGAGCGTCAAGAGTATTCAGCGCACGGGGCTGCAGGTACAGGGTGGATTTATTGTTGGTTTCGACTCCGACGGCCCTTCAATTTTTCAGAAACAAATTGACTTTATTCAAAATAGCGGCATCGTCACCGCCATGGTGGGGCTGCTTCAGGCGCCGCCGGGTACCAAACTTTATGAACGCTTAAAAAAAGAAGGCCGACTCAGCGGCCTGCTTTCCGGCGACAACGTCGACGGCACCACCAACATCATTCCGAAAATGGACATGCGCCAATTGCTCAAAGGATATGAAAACATATTAAACAACATCTACCGACCCCGCCCCTATTACAAGCGGATCAAGACATTTTTAAGGGAATATAAAGCACCCAAGATTTCAATTAAATTGGACCTCCAGCGCTTTCTGGCCTTTTTTCGCACCTCTATCCGAATCGGTATCTTTGGCAAGGAACGGATCCAGTATTGGAACCTGGTTGTCTGGACCCTGTACCGCTGTCCAAAGCTGCTGCCGCTGGCAATCACCCTGGCCATCCATGGTTATCATTTTCGCAAAGTTTGTAAGTTGTAAAAAGAAAGGTTCGTTGGGTCACCGGTACTCTGTTATATTTCAGAATACAGATAATCCTCCATCGTTAGCAGGCGTGTCTGCACCAAATTATCAAACCGGGCTCGCTGATCGGAAGGCAGGGGGTTGCCCTTGGTGGATTTTATGTTGTTGGGGTTCACGGGTTTGCCGTTGATGCGGACTTCATAGTGCACATGCGGGCCGGTGGCTTGACCGGTCCGGCCCACTCTGGCAATAGTCTGTCCCTGTTTGACATAGTTGCCTTTTTTAACCAGCAGGCGGCTGCAGTGGCCGTAATAAGTCTTGTAACCGTTTGGATGGCGGATGACCACTAATTTACCATAGCCGCTACGCCATCCGGCAAACGCCACGGTACCACCGGCGGTGGCAAAGATGGAAGTACCGTGAGCAGCGCTATAGTCAATACCGGTATGACGCTTGTATTTTTTTGAGATGGGGTGGAAGCGTCGTATTGAGTAGGATGAGGTGCGCATGCCGAATTTGACCGGTACGCGCAGGAACATCTTGCGCAAAGGGACGCCGTTTTCATCATAGTAACCCGTCTGACGGCCGTCGTCGAAATAGAACGCCGAAAATTTTTTGCTGCTGCCGATGTATTGGGCGGCGATGATTTTACCGTACTTTATAAATTGGCCGTTCAGGGAATATTTTTCAAATAGGACCCGGATGCTATCCCCCTTGCGGGGATAAAGGTAGAAGTCGATATCCCATGAGAAGATATCGGCAAAGGCGGCTACCAGGTGGCCGCTTTCGCCCTGTCCGGTAACGGCCTGATAAAGGGAGCTTTCAATGGTAAAGCTTCTGGCAACGGTTTCCTTTTCCAGTGAAATTTCCCGGCGGTAGGTGTAGAAATCACCGTTATCAGTTCTGACAGCTACAAAGTGATTTGTCAGACCCGTTTTATAGGTCAGTTTCTGCAGCTTCTTTTGGGGTGTCAGGCAGATCTGGTATTCATCTTTGGGGCGGGCGTTGCGAAAATCGAAAATCCCCTCAAACGATCGTGTCAGGGACAGCACTTCGGAAGGGGCAATACCGCAGCCGACCAGCACGTTGTATATCGGCTGCCGGCCGATCCGGCCGTCAATGATCGTCAGCGGCAAATTGGCGGCTGGTGTCGCCGGATTTTCGACCTGGGAGTTGGCCGGCGAACCCGCGTCACATTGGGCCGGCAATCGGACGGCAAAGACGGAATCAAACATCGCTAAACAGAGGATCATCACGGGGATCAGGACCATCGCCATTGTAGCGGAGCGTTTTCTAAATTGAGCCATCGGTTTCAACTGATTCGGTTTTCGAGTATCGGAGTTCAGGTTCAGGTTATCGAATTGACAATTTTCGCGTTTATATCGGAACGCCAACGGATTGTCAACAAGCGCCTGTTGCCATATATCGGCAAATTTCCGGATTTCTTGAGTTTCTAATCACTCTGCTGCCAGAAAACATAACTGCTGCCAAGCAAAGCAATGGCAATGGTAAGATCCAACGTAGCAATGCCAAGTAAGAAAGGATAATTTCCGTGGGCAAAATATGATAAAGCTGCACCGATCAGAATCATTAACAATAACAGCAGGAAAAAAACCGGCCTGAATAGTTGCCAGAGTTTCGGTTGATCCAGAGCGGCAATTCGAACCAAATTTTTACGGCAACTTTTGCTGAAAAGAAACTTGGCTTTGATGCCGCCGAGCAGTAAGGCAACAATTGCTGCAGACCATGGCCAGTGCTTATCCGGTTGAATAAATTTTGCCTCCAACAGAAAACCGCAGCCCTTAATCAAAAGGACAGTGCCGCCGACATACCAGACAAGCGCCGCCAAAATATGCAAGGCACGATGAGAGACGGTTAGCAAGGGCAGTAAAATTCCTCCTGGAGGAATTGAGGGATTGAAATAAGAATTTAGGCATTGCGAATTTAGGAATTTAGGAATTGAAGGTATCCTGTCTATATAATCCCTCAATTTTCTAATCCCTTAACTCCCCAATCCCTCAATTCCTAAATCCCTGAATTCCTGAATCATCCCTATTTCAATACGTAACGATATCTTCTTTAATGATCGCGAAATTGATTTCGTCCGGATGGTTATTATAAAGTGTGATGTGCTTTTTGATGATGCCCAGTTGGTTTTCTAGTTTCAATTTGTATTTCTCTGCCAGGTGAGGGCTCTGAAATAGAATATTAAATTGGCGCTCAATGGCGTCGGTAGGAAACTCGTGGCTCTTGGCAATGCTATCCAAATAGGCGTGCACAAAATAATCAACAACTGCATCGCAGGTGCGAATTTGTTCCCTTAAATTCGCTAAATTCGCATTTAGCGACTCCATTTCCGATTCAGGCAACGCCTGTGTTTCCAGTCTCTTGAGATCCTCAAGTTCATTTTTCAGCTGTTTGCATTGAAAGGCAAAATTGTGGATCGATTCGGCCGCAAAAAGGGCTTTCCAAATAACGGCCTCGAAAGCCCCCGTTTTCTGATCAGCAATTTGTGCACTTAATTTACTGATAAAACCTTTGATTAGAAAAAGGTTTTTCTGCGCCACTTTATCTTTGGTATGGGCGATCAGGCGCTCGATTTCGCCAACCATATCACGGCCGGGATCCAGTTCTGTCGCGGCATCGGGCCGTCGTTCCGTTCGCGAGACATCACGCCATTGCTGTTGCAGGGTATTATTCCGGTTATGCGGATTGACGATACCCGACAGCACGACCCGAAATCCTAAATCGGTGCTGCGAAAAGCACCGTCTTTGAGAAAATACGGCATCTCTTCACGCCGCCCCGGCAAAATCTCCGATATACGTTTGCGATAACTGCCCCCTTTAACAAGGAACCCGCCGGCTGCTCCGTGCAGGCGCGAGTCAATCGAGAATCTAAAGGGGTCTAGCAACATTTCGGCTGCGTTTCCGGCAGTATCAAAGAGGCCCAGCGGATTGCCACACCTGGAACCGATCCAGGCCAATTTTTCAGTGGGTTTGGCTGCATCCGCCCCGGTGTACACAGCATAGTCGGAGTAAGTGCGGTTTTTCAAAGGAAAGAAATCTTCCCGATTGAGTTCAGATTCGGTTATCAGATGTCCGCCCCGCGCAGCATACTCCCATTCTGCTTCGGTCGGCAGCCGAATATAGCCGGTGCGTCCGACGTCAAATTCAGGCAGCGAATCGGGCCTGTTTTTGAGTAACCATTCCGTGTAGCGTCTGGTAAACTCAACGGCCTCAAACCAGGAAATATTCGTTATCGGTCGGGGGTCGTCGGAGGTGAAACGAACATCCCATCCCGGGCAAACGCCATCCATGATGGCCTTCCACTGAAAGGTCGCAATCTCATATTTGCCGATGAAGTAATAAAAGCTTTTTGACGGCTTATCATCCGGTCGCGAACAACGGCCGTTTCCCTTGCGATTGAGATCGCGCAACTTGGCCTGCCAGGAATCAGGCAAATCCTCGAGCGTAAATGCTCCGGCCAGGTTCGCTATACGCTTGCCTTCCATGAAACTCTGGTCCGGTCGTCCGCAGTTTTCACAGCCAAGGTGGAGCTGCCGGTCCCCCAGGTAGTATTGAGCAGAAATACACACCGGCCGCAAGATCAATTTGCCGCCGCATGGCATCGGCAGTTCAAAGTCGCCCTCAAACGGTGTGGGGTTTACCATGTCTCTAATAATGGGAGTTTGGGACAAGCGCTTGGTGTTAGGTGATGGACACTCCTGGGCCGATGCTGTCCAGGCGGACAAGGCCAGGGTTAAGCCAATAATCAGGGGTGCGGCCGGGATGAAGAAATACTTGACCAGGATCGTCATCGGGTCGTGCTGCACTGTTTTGGGCACAATGCCAGCGGGTGCATTATTTGCCGGAAATATAAATTTAACCGTACTAGACATCACGGATGACCTTTGATGGTTCAATTTTCGCCACCCGAAACGCGGCATAGCCCGAGGCGAGTATTGACAGCAATACCGTCAGTATCAGAGCCATCATCAAGTGCGGCAACGACAACCGGCAGACGTATTCACCCTCTGCCAGGTACTGGGCAAACAGGCTGTTAATGGTTATCTGGGAGGCAAAATACAGGCACGCCGCCAGTGTGGTGCCCAGAACCGCCGTGGTAATTGACTGAACAACCGGATACCACATCATGCTGCGTGTCGAAAAACCAATCAAACGCGTTATTCCCAGGTGGCGGCTTTTGCGATTGACATTGGCCAGTATGTTGCTTGCCATAGAGGCAAAATAGCCGCAAATTGCAACAAAGGAGATCAAGCGGAAGATAAGGCTAAAGGAGCGATCCAGACTCTGGATGACTTCGATCTCTGCGACACGGGTGTATATCTCCAATTCCTGAGCGGTCAACCAGTCACGCAATGCCGCGACATCATAAATCGATTGCGCGTAAAGTCGAAAACTCGGATATTCTTTGGGCCGGGATGGGCGTGATTTGCCCGGCCAGCCGAAAATCCGCGAACTGAAGCCGTCGCGATAGTCTTCGGTAGCCTCCAACAACGTCAGCCGCACAAAAGCAGCGTCTCTGGGATAAGCCTCAATCGGCAAAATGGAAATAACCTTCAACTCAATCGCAACCTGTTCTTTGCGACCCTGCACGGAACGGCCGACCCGTCCCTCGATTTTCTGTCCGGCAGAGACCTTCAACTTGCGGGCGACCGAGGCCGAGAGCACAATGGCATTATTCTCCGCCGGCAGCTGGCCCCATTTTTCAATTAGCGGGTCACCCGTACCCGTGGGGATAAGATCCACCGCCAGTGTTCGCGGCTTGCCCTTAATACTATGATAGAGAATCATGTTGGCTGCAATCGAGCGGGTCTGCGGAATAATAAACGCGACTCCCGGGCGATTGCCTGCCGCAGTAAACCAATCCTGATCATAACGGCCACTGCCCACCGGAGAAATCTCGAGGTTTCTCGGATCCTGGACCAGGCGATCCACCATGGTATTGATAATCCCGCTTTTGACGCCGAACAATACCAGCAGCGGCGCCAATACCGCAGCCAGTCCCAATATCGTACATGCCGACAGCAGCCGCTCATGGGAGTAATCACGCAAAGACAACCGAACGATGGTTTTTAGACCGTGCATAGTGTTCCTATTGAAAATGGTAAATTGAAGATTGAAGATTTGTGGAATACTGTCTTAATTTAAGAACCGATAAGATACCTTGAATGTTCAATCTTCAGTCTTCAATTATTTCCTACCCTACCCCGAAACCGTGGCCCTCACCGATCCTTTGGTCTTGTCCTTTTTCAACTGGAATTTAACGCGCCTGAATCCAAGTTCTTCCACGCGATCCCACTCGTGGGTTGCCACCACAAGGGTGACGCCTTTTTCCTCAGTCAGGCGAGTAAAAAGCCCCATGATTTCCTCGGCGTTGATTGGATCGAGCGAAGCGGTGGGTTCATCGGCAATGACGACAGACGGCTCGTGAGCCATCGCCCTGGCGATTGAAACTCTCTGCCGTTCTCCGACCGAGAGCTGGGCGGGAAATTTCTTCAGATGGCGATCAATACCCAGCTTTTCGGCAACCGCTTTGACTGCGTCCTGCTCCTCGAGGCCGAGTCCATAGCGGCTTAACGCTATATTGTCATAAACGGAAAGAAACGGCAGCAAGCCACCGGTCTGAAGGACATAACCGATGTAGCGCAGGCGGGCGTGGGCCAGTCCGTCTAAATTTTTTCGTTTCCAGGTATCCGCCACGTCCAAACATTTATCCTTGGCAGTAAAAAATGCAAATTCAGCGGCGCTATCCGGCTGCAGAATCATGGCCAGCAAGTCCAGCAGGGTGCTCTTACCGCACCCGCTGAATCCCACCAGGGCCACCTGTTCTCCCTGGCGAATTATCAATTCCGGCACGGTTAACTCAAAGCCGTGTTCGCCAGACCATTTTTTGGTCACACTGTTGAGCTGGAAAACGACGCGCGCTTTCTTGCCATCCTCACCTTGGGCGCTGGAGGGTATTTTATTTTCGCTTATATCCGTTTTTTTGTTTTTGCGGCCTGGCAACAACACCCCCCTCTTGAAGCTAATTTGTCTGTCTTGTGTTTAATGAGTCGTGCGGGTTAACTAACAGTTGAGTCCATGATTGAGAAAATTCCAAGCACCAAATATCAAATAACAAACAATAATCGAATTCCAATCTCCAATGATCCAAACTCGTTTGGAATTTGATTCATTGAGTATTGGGATTTATTTGGAATTTGAATTTTGTTATTTGGAATTTAATCGACATCAGTCCGTAATTAAGGAGAACTATAAAATCGCTCCGATCGATAAAAATTATAACTAGCGTATGGCCAAATTAGGGCATCATGCTCAATGGCACCCGATAGACGCTGTCGCCGGGATCAGCGGATCCGAAACTGAGCCAATTCGAAACATCGTTGTTGTACAGCTGGTAGCGCTTGATCTTGGATTTTATATCGTCCACCAGAGCCTGCTGCTCACCCACACTCATGCGATACCAGTCTTCTTCCGTCAACCGCATAATGCTGCTGCGGTAGGGAAGATCATCAAGGAATTCGCCGAGCAAACCCAACTGCCCCAAATTCTGGTTGGGCTTCAGGCTGAACTGGGTGGGGTCCCGTGAGATTTGAGCAGCCGCCGACAGGATACCCTGGAAGAAATCCCGGGCTCCGGTACGTTTGGTCCGCTGGGCCTGGTCCAATATCACCCTTAAGCGTTGATACAGGTCGCTCAGTTGATTTTTAGAAAGCAGGACGGTTACTTTAAAAGAAGGCGTGTCCGGTCGCACCAGATCCATATCGGATACCCAGGAAGTCACCACCTGGGGAGCCTGGACTTTTCCGCGCCGTCCCAGGAATTCGAGTTGCATGGCATAGCCCAGAATGGCTGCCTTACGTTCGGCCTCCGCAACAACACCACCGGTTCCGGATGAAGGCTGGTCAGGCATCTGCAAACGCTCACCGGTACTGGCAGCCTTTACGAGCCGCACCATTTGTGCCCCAACGCTTTCAACCACGCGCCCGAAAGTTTGCACGCCGGCCTTCTTATCACTCGCGTCAATGGGCAGATAGAGGTCACCGATAGTTGGATCGGATTGTCCCGTCAGCGCCCGATATTGGGCCTCGGCATAGTTAATGTTATTGAGTCTTTCCGCCAGGGGCGTCCTGAGATGGAGCACAAAAGTTCTGACACCTTTGGCGGCTGCCATATCGGCAATTTCAGCCTCATTCATACCGGTCGTGGAATAAGGATCGTCGTTACGCAGGGGACCGGCGTCTGTAATCAAAAGCATGATTCGCGACTGATAGGGTGCCCAGTTCAATTTATCGAGAGCCGTTTTAAGACCGGCAAACGCGTCTTCATTAAACGAATGTGACGAAACCCTGGCTTCTTCAGCGGCCGCCAGGGCGTTCTCGAACTCGGTGCGCTGCCTCCCGTCCCTCAGATCCGACAGGACTTTGCTGACATATCCAAGATCCGGTGTTTTTTCCGTACTGCTGCGAAAAGCAACTAGTCCAAATGCGACTTTGTCCGACAGCCCCGCCTCTTGGATGGCACCATAAATATTGCGCACAGCCTCACGCGTGCGATCGATGTAAGGTTTCATCGAGATGGTGGTATCGATAACGAATACGATGCTGGTCCGCAAATCCGATTCTTCCGGCAGCTGCCAGGTCCCCGGATCAACCGATGCAAGCTCAAGAAATTTAACCCCCTCAAAGAGTTCCACGGTCTGAAAAATCGGCATGAGATAAAAGCGCGTTCTGGAAACCGCTTCCTCGGAAGGCTCCATCGCCAGGATCGGAAAATCCTCCGGCGGTGGGGTGTTTCCGGCCTGGAAAGACTCGAATTGCGAGGCAAGCCGAATTGCTTTCTCACTGGGCGATGCCGAGCCGGCGACCTGATCAAGGGCCTGCAAATCTTTGAAAAACAGAACGGGCTGGCGGCCCTGCCGCTCGGTGAAAGTCAGGGTCAAGGCCTGCCGCCACTCGGATATTTTGTCCTCTTTAACCCAGCCGCTTAACTCACAACTGCTTGACAGCCCGACCTTTAACCAGTCGGTATCATCGGCTGAAGTTCGTTCATATACATAATAAACGGTGAAGGGCTTAATTCTTGCTTCTAGTACCGGCGCCGATCGACTGGCGGATGCATACAGATTCGCTCCGGGGTGCGTAATTACCTGTTGAAATATGGAGCGCTTGCCGGGAATGAGCAAGGGCCTACACTTCTGGGCCGGCACAGCTTTAGCCCAGACCAGCATCAGGCAAGTCAAACCGATCATTACCGCAAAAGATGCTTTAATTCGGTTAAATTTTCGAATCAGCATTGTCCATCCTTTCAGCTTTAGTAATTCAGCGCCAGGTATTTAATAAACCACGCGCTTCGGAAGAACCCTGGTTGGCCTGGTCCTCCACCCAGCTGCGCAGCTGAGCCAGCCGGGTATTAGCGTTTTCCTGTCCGCCGGCCAGGGCCTCCGTATACCAGCTATAGGCGGTTTCCGGATTCTTACGAATGGTACCGCTGGGCTCTTTATCGGTCGGATCATAATAGCGCGCGACCGCCAGTGCTGCTTCCGCAATCCCGCTTTCAGCTGCAAACTCCAGCAAAAGAAAGGCCGCATCCGCCCGCTCGGGGCTTTGCGGTAAAGACTTGGCCAGGGCCAGGGCTTCTACGGGTGATATGCCTTCTCGCAGGGCCTTGCGTGCTTTTTCCAGCGCCGGTGCATCAGGCGTGTAAGACGGTGGCGGGGGTGGCGGAATCGCTTCTTTTTTGGGCGGCAGGTTAGCCATCCGGGGCAAGTCGGCTTTTTGGGCCGCCTTCGGCTTCACCTCATCGACCTGGAATGACTGCCAGACTAAAAAGCCGGCGACAACGATGACGACCAATCCAACGATACCTGCAATTACGACAATCCACAACCGTTCCCGGGACTTTACATTGAATTCCACAGCTGTTCCTTTTAGATTATTGCTACAGGAGTAAGGTTAATTTACGAGTAGACTTTTGGAACTTTCAAACATTAACCATCCAAATACCTGGTTAAAAATTCCCTCCAGTATTGAACGCAATGGGGCTGAACCTCAAGTATCTTACATTTCGCACTTGTAAAAAGAAATTTCAGGAATTATGCGAGTTATGCTAATTATTGCTCTAACTTGCTTATATTACAACGAATAAAAAAATC
>CACVKW010000688.1 GCA_902749685.1 Olavius sp. associated proteobacterium Delta 1
AAAATATCAGTTAGGTACCTTCAAACAACCACCATTGGTCATGTAAATTTTTGTATGCCGAACTCGGTACTTCAAGTAAGTCGCATACTTTTTTATGTAGGTGGCTAAGCCCTTGTACATCGACCTGGATTGTAACTTTATTTTTGAGGATCACTGACAGGTGAATATCTCGACAAAAATAGCGGATATTATTCCAGGTCGGCTTTTTAGTATTCATTTTCTGGGGCAGTATTGGAAGTTTTTCTATCTTCTGCTTTGTCATATTCAATCGTATATTTCTTTCAATAAGCGATACGATCATCAGGGCAAAAAAATAAAGCAGCAATACTGCCTCAATGCGTCTTTCTTTTTTAAGAAACACCGGAGCTACATCTAATATTGATTTTTTGGTGTACATCCGTTTTTCAAGATAGGATTGTCGCTTATACATTTTCAACACGTCGCCGGCTTCCAATAAATGGTTATTGGTGATCAGAGGGAAAATGCCGTCTGTTTTTGATTCGTCTATAGCGACTTGGTCATTTATTTCCCACTCAAGCCCATAGTTAAACGACCATTTGTTTTCATATATTGGATCACCTGCCCGGCGCCTGGTTGATGGGATTCTTTTACAAATCTGCTTGCGGCCTTTAGTGATTTTTACATCGATTAATCCGTCTACTTTCTCACAAATTTTTTTGACCGCTTTGGCAATCTGTTTTTCCGTTTTTAAATGATACGCATTGAGTTTGGGTATCAATTCTTCCAACGCCTTTTGGGCTTTTGCTATTTTTTTGAGTCTTCTTTTTTTATCTTCCTGTTCTTTAGAACTGGAATGCACCCATATAATCCGATAGCCTTTTGAATTTTTACCGGCTTCATATGTGCTGAATTTGTTGATTTCTTTTTTTCTGCGAGAATGTGGGATTTCAAAAGCATCTTGCCATTGAACATCATTGGTTTTAATATATTGTCTAAAGTTTTTTGACTCATTATGAAATTTTGGAATGATGGTAATGAAGTAGCCGTTATTTTCATCAATGTATGCCAGATTTTTGTTGCTGCATAATTTGCAGTCGGCGATATAAATAAAGTCTTCTTTGTGTATCAAGGCACGCAGTTGATTCCAGTTTGGAATGTGGGTTGTGTCATCATCTTGATTACCATTAAAAGCCTGATAGCTGAGCGGGACATGGCCGTCAGCAGTGATGTTCAAACCAAAAACAATCTGCTTGCAGTCAGCACGAAAATCCTTATTATGTCCATGCTTGAGTTCAACTGCACCCGGATCGGGGGTTGCGTATTTGCCTATGAATGTAACCGTGGTGCTGTCATTATGAATTTCATTTGTCAGCAGTTTGTGCAGTTTAATGGCGTTGCATGATACCTCGGTCATTAACGAATGCCGGTCGGCCTTAAACAGTGCGCAAAGAGATCTTGCTAAGCGATCATCGTTAAACTTGTCTGCATTGACTGGTTCGTTGGTGAGCCCGTCGGCATATTTTGCCAGCCACTCCTGAACCTTGTATAATGGCTTGTTGTCACAAATAATATTAGCGGTAATAATGCACAGGCTTTCCGCGTGCTCAGCCAGGCAACTGTTAGAGGCTGGCACATATTTGTTAAATAAGTTATACAGATCAAGCGAGCTCATATAATGCTTGACCATGGGCAAGACATCGACTTGTTTGAACCGTGTTTCAAATTGCTTCATAGCACCTCCTATTTGGCTGTTATGAGATGTTATAAAACAATTAAAGGGCAATGTCTAGATTTTTTTATTCGTTGTAATATAAGCAAGTTAGAGCAATAATTAGCATAACTCGCATAATTCCTGAAATTTCTTTTTACAAGTGCGAAATGTAAG
>CACVKW010000689.1 GCA_902749685.1 Olavius sp. associated proteobacterium Delta 1
AAAGTATTGACTGATCCTGGATTCTGGTTTCTGGATCCTGGATGTCGTTGAAATTCACCGATAGTGTCCTGTTAGATATCCAGCATCAAGTATCCCCGCTGAAACGGGATCTCCGCTCCGCTCCGACAAGCATCCA
>CACVKW010000690.1 GCA_902749685.1 Olavius sp. associated proteobacterium Delta 1
TACAACCTGATTTCTAAATCACTAATTTCCCGTTTATAACTGCCTGTTTTTATTAAAGGCAGTATTTGATTTTCAAATTATTTTGGACAGCAATGATATAA
>CACVKW010000691.1 GCA_902749685.1 Olavius sp. associated proteobacterium Delta 1
CGCATGAAGCCGATAGCCATGTTGGTTGGCCAAATCGACCAGTTCCTGAACGCTGACACCTTTGGCCGATGCCGGCTGAATGTGTCCGACGGCAGCGGCAGATTCGATTTTGCCCTCCCCTGTCAGCAGAAAAGCCAGGGATTGAAAACCGCAATCCGCCCGCCGCATGAGCTTCGATGCCGCATTTTCGACCAAGCGTGCATCATCGCCATAAGCGCAGGCGCTGATCGGAACATAAAGAAATAGAACTGCCAGCAATATTGCCATTGATTTGGCTCTCATTCTGCCTCCATTAACCCTCTGGTATTCGTTCGTTCGCCTGTGTGCTACGGAATAATCTTCCCGAAATCCTCGCTGAAAAACAGCAGATCAAAATTATCCACATCGCCGTCCTGATCCAG
>CACVKW010000692.1 GCA_902749685.1 Olavius sp. associated proteobacterium Delta 1
CATTGAAAGTATTGACTGATCCTGGATTCTGGTTTCTGGATACTGGATGTCGTTGAAATTCACCGATAGTGTCCTGAGAGATATCCAGCATCGAGTATCAAGCATCCAGCATCTGCCCGGAAAAAGCAACGATCTCAGACATAACGGCCAGGCTAGATGACAAGAATTTATGCAATG
>CACVKW010000693.1 GCA_902749685.1 Olavius sp. associated proteobacterium Delta 1
AAGGCTTCCCAGTGGCATTCTGAGCGCTTCAGAGGCCAGAAAAATCCTGCAGGCGCCCGACACCAAAAGTGTGATCGGCTACCGTGACCGCACCATGCTGGAAGTG
>CACVKW010000694.1 GCA_902749685.1 Olavius sp. associated proteobacterium Delta 1
ATCCAGCATCCAGCATCCAGTATCCAGTATCCAGCATCCAGTATCCAGTATCCAGCATCCAGCATCCAGCATCCAGTATCCAGCATCCAGCATCCAGCATCCAGTATCCAGCATCCAGTATCCAGTATCCAGCATCCAGTATCCAGCATCCAGCATCCAGTATCCAGCATCCAGCATCCAGTATCCAGCATCCAGTATCCAGCATCCAGCATCCAGTATCCAGCATCCAGCATCCAGTATCCAGTATCCAGCATCCAGCATCCAGCATCCAGCATCCAGCATCCAGTATCCAGCATCCAGTATCCAGCATCCGCTAAGCGTCTATGTTTTCCTTTTGCGTGTATTGTTCAAATCAGCCTCTACTCTAATTCCGTCTTTATCTCTGACAAAGCGGGCCCTGGCATGGACCCCGCCTTTAAAGGACTCCGGCACCGGCTGGGGCAGGAGCAGTTCATCTTTGTGCAGTACTGCTGACGCCAGATCATAGGATGCAAACTCGTATTCCCGCCCGAGTCTGATGGCGGTTGTCGGACAGGCGTCCTCACAATAACCGCAGAAAAGACACCTTGCCAGATCAACATCCCAAACCTTGGGCACCCTGTCGGCAATGCCTCGGCCCGTGTCGTCTTCCATCGGGATAACGGTAATGCAGTCGGTCGGGCAGATCTTGGAACATAGCTCACACGCCACACACAACTCGCGGCCCTGCTCATCGCGCCAGAGGTTGTGCACCCCCCTGAAGCGCCGGTAGGGTACCCACTTCTCTTCATCCGGGTACCGCTCAGTAATGCTCTTTGAAACATTATAACCGAAGGTCACCCGCAGTCCTTTGATAAAATCCACAAAAAATAGTTTTTTAAAAAACTCTATTACTTTACTGGAAGAATTTAATTCAGCCATGATATTCTCAAAAACCCCGTCACCAAAATATTGGCCATCGACAGCGGTATCAGCACTTTCCAGCCGATTTGCATCAATTGGTCATAGCGGTATCGCGGAAGCGTAAATCGGATCCACATAAAAAAATAAATAAATAAGGCGACCTTACCCAAAAACCAGATGATCGGCGGTATCCTGACCGGCAGCTCAAGCGGGGCGTTCCAACCGCCTAAAAACAGGATCACACAAAGGATCGATACGGTAAACATGGCGACATATTCGGACAGCATGAAGAAGGCAAACCGCAGACCGCTGTATTCCGTATGATACCCGGCGGCCAGGGTACCTTCGTCCTCCGGCAGGTCAAAGGGAATACGGTTGACCTCGGCCATGCCCGCAATAAAAAATATCGCAAACCAGACCGGTCCCACCGGCAAGTAGGCGATGTTCCAATTCCAGAAACCGCCGCCCTGGCTGGCCACAATCTCCACCAGGCTCAAGGAGTTGCTCATCATGACCACCCCGACAACCGCAAAACTCAAGGCGATCTCGTAGCTGAGCATCTGGGCCGCGGATCGCATTCCGCCGAGCAGCGCATATTTGCTGTTGGCCGACCAGCCTCCCAGTATCATCCCATATATGCCGAGACTTGCGATGGAGAGCACATACAGCAGCCCCACGTTCATGTCGGCGATATACAGGGTAACTTCTTTATTGATCAGCGGAAGTGTTATTTTATCTCCGAACGGAATCGCCACAAATACTGCAAATGCCGGGATCAGAGAAAACAGCGGGCCTAGTTTAAAAATAAGCTTATCCGCTTTATCCGGCACAATATCTTCTTTGAAGTGCAGTTTGATCAAATCTGCCAGAGGCTGAAATAGCCCATGCGGGCCGACCCGGTAGGGTCCGAGTCTGGACTGTATATGTCCGGCCACTTTTCTTTCGATCCAGGTCAACGGCAGCGGCAGCAAAAATAAAAGCAGCGTCATCGCCACGACCTTTGCAATGATCAGAACAACTTCAATGATGACGGTGGAATCCGGAATCATGTAAACCGTTTTCTCCCCCACATATAGTTAATCATTTCCATGTAGCGGGCGTTCATCCCGCGCAGGATTGAATGGACAGTTAATACGATTTTACCCATGATTTTGTGAACCAGTCGGGGATTATCGTCAATTAGCGCTTCGAAATCGGATTTCTCCATGACGATCGTATCAACATCAGAGGTTGCAATAATTGTAGCAGACCGGGGTCTTGCGTCAACAAAGCTCATCTGGCCGAAAATGTCGCCGTCTTTCAACATGGTCAACGTAAAGCTTTCGCCATTGGGCGCACTCACACTGGCTTTGGCTTCCCCGCTTGTGATCACGTATAGGGATTGACCTTCTTCGGATTCTTTAAAAATTGTTTCGCCGGCCTTAAAATTTTTTTGGTTGATAATTTTGGCAATGACTTCAAGTTCGGTATCGGTCAGATCGGCGAAAAAGCGCTCGTCCCGCAATAAATTTAAATCGACCATGGAACCACCCCCTGCGAGTGTCACGTCCTATATATTTGTTACAAAACTCGGATTGAAATAATCATACTTCCTTTTCCACAATGGCAAAGCATAAATTCCAAATTACAACTCACAAATTACAAATAAATCTCAAATTTCAAAACTCAAATCCGAAACAAATCCTGAATTTAAGTGAATCAAATTGATTCGGCTGTTTCTGAAAAGCTTCATCCTTTTTAAAACAGACCCGCCGGAGGCGAACCTTAAATATTCAATCTTCATTCTTCATTCTTCAATTTTATATATGCTGACCTTGGCCCAAAAAACGCCGCTTGCAAAAAAACGATTGACCGCTCCCTTCTCAAAATTCTCATCGATAAAGGCCACTTTGGATTTAGATCCCCTTTTTGTTTTTAATTTCAGTACGGCCTCGTAATGATTGCCCTTTACCCGAACTTTCTCACCGCCGGCAAGGCCCAATGCTGTCGCATCTTCCAGGCTGATCTCAACGACCGGTTCCTGCAAAAGGCGATTGAGCAACTCGGATTTTCGGGAAAGTCTTCCGGAGTGAAACAGGTGGTTACCGGTAATCAGCGTGAAAAGGGTTTCTTCATCCGCGCCGGCCGGGGCAGGCAATGTCAAAAAATCTGCATTCACCTCAACCGCGGCCGGTTTAATCAGCGCTTCCTGGTTGTCCAGATCGTTATCTTCATTTCGTTTATTTACAAAATCCAGGTTGACATCCCGATACATCCCGATCTGCTGTCGAATCTCCTCAAATACGGGCGCTGAACTTTTGGTTCGGGGCGTAAAGGCCGGATCGTAAAGCCGACCGATCGCTGCGATAATCTCCCGGTCGCAAAAGGCTTTGCCCGGCGGTTTCATCAGGCGTTTGATGGCCTGGACCCGGCCTTCCTGGTTGGTGAATGTGCCGTCCTTTTCGGCAAAACAGCTACCCGGCAGCACACAATCGGCCATCCTGGCCGTTGCCGTCATAAAAATATCCTGAACGAGCAGAAAATTGGCTCCGGATAATGCGCTTTTCACAAAATCCTGATCAGGACAGGCTGCCAGCGGATCTTCGCCAATGATGTAAAGGGATTCAAGGTCGCCTTTTTCAGCCGCCGCGAACATTGCCGCGTGTCCGAGGCCCGGTTGGGCGGCGTTCCGGTAGCCCGAAGCAAATTCGGGGTGAACACCCATCTCCCAGGCTCCCCGCTGGTTGGACCGGTCGAGTATGGGAACAACCGTGGCCGGCTTCTCCAGGGTCTTAAAAACCTCAGTCAAAAGAGCAAGACCGGCACAGCCCTGCGGGAACCTCAAAAATTCGGTTCCAACCATGATCCCCACGGTGCCGGCATTTCGCAGTTGTTCGGCCACATAATCAATATGGTCTTGTTCGACTGCGGCGGCCCGCAAACAGTCTTCGGGTGGTATTTCTTTTAGCGCCGCGAGTCGGGCGGAGGTCGATACTTTGTCCCAAATATCGTTGCCCAAAGCGCGCGCGATTGCTGTCAGAACTTCTTTTTCAGCGCCAGGCAGATGCCTTATAGACAGGCGTGCCGACGAATCCAGTTTCATGGCCCTGGGTGAGGCAATCAATACCGCTGTGTTGTTTTCTCTGGCCATACGCCGGACCATATAGTCGGTTACCGGGTTTTCATCGGAAAGATGGGTACCGATGATCAGGACACAGTCGGTTGCCATGCAGTCAAACACCGAAACGCCGCCCGAGTTCATCCCGGCTGCGGCCACGAACGCTTTAACTGCACTGGGATCCCAGCGAATGCTCGAATCAATGTTGGGGCTGTTAAAAATACGTCTGAAAAGTTTCTGGAAAAGATAGTGTTCCTCATTGGTCAAACGGGCCGATGCAATACCGCCGATTTTCATCGGCTCGGCCGGCAGCAGGCGTTGACGGATCAAATCCAGCGCTTCGTCCCAGGTGGCGGACGCCAGCTTACCGTTTCTTTTAATCAGCGGTGTGGTCAGCCGATCGGGATGATGGATGATATCGTAGCCGAATCTTCCCCGCGCGCAAAGGGTTTCGCTGTTAATCCCCACCCCAAGCTGGGCTCTGGATCGAATGACCTGGCCGTCTCTTTCTTCAATCACCATCCGGCACCCGGTTGCGCAGTAAGGGCAAATGGTATCAGCGGAATTCAGGTCCCAGGGTCGGGTTTTATACCGGAAAGGCAGCCGCATGAAACAGCCGACCGGGCAGACTTCGATGCAGTTGCCGTCCTGGTCGCAGTCCAGCATCCCTCTGAAAAACGAGGTCTCTTCCTGATGCTCGCCCCGGTAAAGGCCGCCCAAAACATCCCGGCCGACGATTTCCTGGCAGACCCGGACGCACTTCATGCACTGAACGCAGCGGTTGGAATTTTTGACGATAACCGGGCTGATAATGTAATCCTTTTCATGCCAGCGGTATTTCGTCTCGGCGAACCGTCCGGTGTGCGGACCGTATTTGTAAACATAATCCTGCAGTTCGCACTCGCCGCCCTTATCGCAAACCGGACAGTCCAGACCGTGGTTGGCCAGCAAAAATTCGAGCATGGCTGACCGTGCCGCGTTTACCTTTTCTGATTCGGTAAAAATATTCATACCGTTCATGACCGGGGTGACACAGGAAGCCACAAGTTTCGGTTGTCCTTCGATTTCGACAATGCACATGCGGCATGCACCGATACCGATGAGATCCACCTGATAACAGTATGTCGGGATATAAAATCCGGACCGCCTGGCCGCGTCAAGGATCAGGGTGCCTTCGTCGACGCTAATTTCTGTTCCGTTAATCCTTACAGTTGGCATTCTAATTTGAGCCTATCGTCTCAAGGGTGGCATTTTTTATGGGCAATATGGTATTCAAACTCGCTTCTGAAGTTATTCAGCGCGCCCCTTAGCGCCATCACGGCAGCGTCGCCCAGGGCACAAAAACAGTTGCCGAATATACCGCTGCACAGGCTCTCCAGCAGTTCAATATCACCCTGGCGGCCTTCTCCGTGCTCCAGGCGCTTTAATATTTGAGTCATCCAGGGCGTGCCGTCCCTGCAGGGGGTGCACTTCCCGCATGATTCGTGGCTGAAAAACCGGTTGATGACATAGGCGGTTTTTACCATACAGGTATCTTCATCCATGACGATAACGCCGGCCGAACCAAACATGGTGCCTTTTTCGGCCAGCGATTCAAAATCCATCGGTGTATCGATATCCGCGGCTGCCAGCATCGGCGCACTGGCTCCGCCGGGTATGACCGCCTTAAGGGCTTTATCTGCGCGCATCCCGCCACAGTGTTCAAAAATCAATTCCCTGATGGTCAGACCCATTGGGAGTTCATAAACCCCGGGGTGTTTGACATGCCCGCTGACCGCGAAAAGTTTGGGCCCCGGGCTTTTCGGCGGTCCGATCGATGCGAACCAGTCGGATCCTCTTTCAAGGATTGACGGGATGCAGGACAGGGTTTCCACGTTATTGATCACCGTTGGTTTGTGGTAGAGCCCGGCCAGGGCGGGGAATGGCGGTCTGATTCTGGGTTGCGACCGGAACCCCTCGATGGACTCTAAAAGTGCCGTTTCCTCACCACAAATATATGCGCCGGCCCCCCGGTGGACAATGATGTCCAGTGAAAAATCGGATTCGAAAATATTGCGGCCGAGACAGCCTCCGGCATAGGCTTGCGCGATCGCCTGATCCAGCCGTTTGGCACCAAACTCGTATTCACCGCGGATATAGATATACCCCACCGCCGCACCGATGGTATAGCAGGCAATCATGATCCCTTCGAGCAGCAGATGGGGGTCTTTCTCAATAATAACCCGGTCTTTAAAGGTGCCCGGCTCGCTTTCATCCGCATTGCAGGCCAGATACTTGGGCAGATCCGGGTCTTTTGGAATAAAACTCCATTTCAGACCGGTGGAAAAACCCGCCCCGCCCCTGCCCCTCAAACCCGAGTCTTTCATAATCTGAATAATGGTATCCGGATCGAGTTTGAGCGCCGCCTTTATCCCCCGGTAGCCCCCGCTTTGAATATAATTTTGCAGCAGGTGTGAATCCGGCCTGGTGACATTTTTGAGCAGTATTTTCTCCATTTTTACCAGCCATTTGAGGGGACGTGGAGTTCTTCCAGCATCGTCTTGCCAATAGCGGAATGAATAATCGGCAGCGGCTCATCGCTGTGAAACACCCCCCCCTGAGCTATTTATAGCTCATGAGGATTTCATCGACCTTTTCTACGGTCAGGCTTTCGTAATAATCGTCATTGATCTGCATCATGGGCGCAGTGCCGCAGGAACCGAGGCACTCGACCGTGCTAATCGAAAATTTTTTATCCGCCGTGGATTCACCCGGCTTTATTCCCAGGACCTTTTCCAGGTGCGCAATCAGGTTCTCGGCGCCCAGCAGCGTGCAGGATATGTTCTGACAAACCTGGATGTGGTATCGCCCCATCGGCTCAATCAAATTGTACATCGTGTAGAAAGTCGCTACCGCCTGTACTTCGACCGGACTGATATCCAAAAATTCAGCAACATCCAGCAGATCCGCTTTGGTCAGCTTCCAGGCGCGGGCCCGCTGTACAACCCACAGGGCGCCCATGACCTGGGATCTTTTATCCGGATACAGGTTCTCCAGGGCCTTGATTTCTTCTATCATTGTTTCAGTCAGCATCGTTTACTTATCACATTCACCGAACACCGGATCCAGGCTGGACAAACAGGCGACGACATCCGCCAGATAGCCGCCCTTACACATTTGTTCCAGGGACTGCAGGTTCATAAACGACGGCATCCTCAGCTTCAGCCGAAAAGGCTTTTCCGTGCCGTCGCTGACGATGTAGACGCCCAGCTCGCCTTTGGGTGATTCGATGGCGGCATAGGCTTCACCCTGCGGGACTTTGAAGCCATGGGAAACGTATTTAAAATGGTGAATCAGATTCTCCATGTTATCATAGGTCTGCTCATGCGGCGGCGGAACCAGCTGCGGGTCGTCCACGTTGAATGGTCCGGCCGGCATCGCATGCACCGCCTGCTCAATAATCCTAAGCGACTGTCTCATTTCTTCAACTCTCATCATGTAGCGGTCGAAACAGTCTCCCCTGGCGCCGGTCGGTACAACGAAGTCCATACGGTCGTAAACAAGATAGGGTTCATGCTTGCGGATATCCCACATTACACCGCTGCCCCGCAAGGCCGGACCGCTCAAGCCGATGGCAATGGCCTGCTCGGCGGATATGACGCCAATGTCCCGGTTGCGTTTGAGCCAGACGCGGTTTCCGGTCAGAATCCTTTCATACTCGTCAATTCTTGGCGGCATTATTTTTACCAGATTAAGGCAGGCTTTTTTGCAGTCTTCAGTAAAATCGTATCTCACACCGCCGACCTGCATGTAACTGAGGGTCAGCCTCGCGCCGCAGAGCATCTCGAATATATCCAGCACCAGCTCACGCTCCCGCATCGCATACAACAGGATCGTCATAGCCCCCAGATCCATACCCCAGGCGCCGACGCATAACAGATGCCCGGCAATCCGCGACAGCTCCGCCGCCACGACCCGGATGTATCGGGTCCTCTCCGGAATCTCGATGTCGAGAATTTTTTCCACAGCCATGACATAGGCCAGGTTATTGCTCATCGCACACAGATAGTCCAGTCGATCCGTATACGGCACAAACTGATTGTATTGAAGGTTTTCGGCGATCTTTTCGGTACCGCGGTGAAGATAACCGATATCAGGGTCGACGTCGATTATCTTCTCGCCCTGCATTGAAATGATCAGATGCAGCAGCCCATGGGCTGAGGGGTGCTGGGGGCCGAAGTGCAGGGTAATTTCTTTGGTTGCTGGAAACTCTTCGTGTTCCGCCATTATAGAAGCTCTTCTTTTTCTTCCCCGTAAGGATTGTACTGGTCCTTGTAGCCCCTGAGGGGATAATCTTTCCTTAACGGGAACCCTTCCCAGTCGTGGGGCATATAAATGCGTTTTAAATCGGCATGGCCGTCAAAAATGATGCCGTACATATCGTAAGCTTCGCGTTCCGGGAAATCTGCGGCCGGCCAGATACCGGTCACGGACGGAAGGCTTTCGCTTTCTTCAATCTTGACCTTCAAACGAATTCTGTGTTTCCGCGGAATGGAGTACAGATGATAAACCACCTCAAAGCGCGGTGATGCCGGCGCATAATCGACACCGATGACATCCACCAGATAGTTCATCTGCAGGGCCGGATCGGTCTTCAAAAATTCACAAATGCTTAGCAGCGCCGATTTTGACACAAGATGAGTGACTTCATCTTTATAGCGCGACGTCGCAACAATGCCATCCTCGAAGCGCTGCTTAAGATTATCGATCAATATCGTTTCTGGGGGATCCGAGACCATTTATTCAAACTTAAATCCTAATATTTTTTTCTTCCAGAACAAAAGGATTTTCCCTTTTTATCTTTTCGATTAGCTGCAAAAAGCCAAACATCAACGCTTCCGGCCGGGGCGGACATCCGGGTATATAAACATCTACCGGCACGACATGATCCGTACCCTGTACCACGGCATATGTGTTGTAAGGGCCGCCGCATGAAGCGCAGCCACCGTGGGCAATGACCCACCGGGGCTCCGGCATCTGATCGTACAGTCGCTTGACAAGCGGCGCCATTTTTTTGGTCATCGTACCGGCAATGACCATGACATCGGACTGCCGGGGAGAAGCCCTGAAGACGATCCCGAGGCGGTCGGTGTCATAGCGTGAACAGGCGCTGGCAATCATTTCAATCGCACAGCATGCCAGTCCGAAGGCCATCGGCCAAAGAGACGATGCGCGGCCCCAGTTAAACAGGTCTTTCACAACCCGATTCCCGCGGGCCTTATCCAGCACCGGGTTGTCACGCAGTACATCCCATATTTTTTCAAGGTTGGTAAAAAGTAAAGCGTCCCCTAAAGGGTTTTCCTGCGCTTCAAATTTAGAGCCCATATCTGAATTTATTTGAGTATTCATAGCTGAATAATGTTACTTGACCCGATTCTGAAATGTATCACTCCACCCATTCAAGGGCCCCTTTTGCCCAGGCATAAATCAGCCCGACTGCCAGCACGGCAATGAAGAGAATCATTTCGATAAACACGAACATGGCGAGGCCTTTATCCGTCAGTATAACGGCCCACGGGAACAAAAAGACGGTTTCCACATCAAAAATGATAAAAAGAATGGCGATGATGAAAAAATGAATTCTAAAATGCCCTTTACTTGCCTCTCCGATAGGATCGAACCCGCACTCCCAGGGTTTGAGTTTTTCACGATAAGGATTCCTGGGACGCAGCAGGGAACTGACAAAAAGTACGGCAATCGCCAGCGCAGAGACAAATCCCATCATGATGAGAATAGGCAGGTAAGAAAGAAGCATGTTATTTCCCGATACTGGAATAGGCAGTCAAGGACTTCAGAATGCACTATCGTTGCTGGTAGTTTCTATGACTTAAGTCAAAAAATCAGAAAAAAACTATCATATGAATACCCTACCCACTTCACATGTTAAATAGGGTAAAAAATGTATTTTGAAAGTAGGTTTAAAATAAGTTGGGCTTATACATGCAAAGGCAGGACCGCCTTCGCACTTTATAATAAGCACCGGCACTGGACCCTAAAGGACAAAAAAAGAGAAACTGTTACTGAGTTCTGAAAGTATATAATAGGCCGAAACCCTTAGTATCAAAATCCGAACCATCTTTCAATTCAACATTTGCGCAGCCGCTTTGGTCAGTTCAATGAGGTGATGTGGATAAATGCCGACAACTACCATCACCACTACCAGAGCACCGGTGAGCATTTTAATAGGGGTGGATAATTGAATGCCGGCCTGAGCCTCCTCGGGCTCCAGCAGATAGGCGGCTTTGAGGATCAGCAGATAGTAATATAGCGAGATAACCACATTAATCATGGCTATCAAGACCAGGGTAAAATAACCCTTTTCCAGGGCGGCGATGAAGACCAGAAATTTACCCGTAAAACCGATGGTCGGAGGAATACCCGCCAGACTGAAAATCGACACCATCAGCGCCATGGCCAGCAAGGGGGAGCGCCGGTACAAACCCGCCAGGTTGGATATTGCCAGATTACGACCGTCGTCGGCCACATTGACAACGACCAGAAAAACAGTGAATTTCATAAACAACAAGGCCGTGACATAAAAAATAGCACCCATGTACCCGGCCGAGTTCATGCTCAAAATTCCAATCAGAACATAGCCGGCATGGGCCACCGTAGAGTAGGCCAGCAGCCTTTTAAAATCCTTCTGAACGAGGGCGGCCAGGTTTCCCACCGTCATCGAAACAATGGCGAGAGTAACCAGCACATGGACCAAATAAATACTGCCGTCGCCGCTGACGGCAACCATGCGGGTTAAAATGGCAACCGCCGCCACTTTTGAGACGGTGGCAATATAGGCGGTTGCCTGATTGGCGGCGCCCTGGTAGACATCCGGCGCCCAGAAATGAAACGGAAAGACCGCCAGTTTGAAAAAAAATCCACACAACGTCAGCAACAGCCCGATAACCACCGTCGGGGTATCAAGCACGCCGGGCAAGACCCGGATCATTTCCGTGACATATGTCGCCTGCGTAGCGCTGTAGAGCAACGCAACGCCGAAAAGCATCACCGCTGATGCGAAAATACCCACCAGAAAATATTTTAGCCCGGCCTCAAGGCCTTTCTGTTCATCGTTTCTCAAAGCAACCAGGATATACAGCGAATAGCTGCTGAGCTCCAACGCCACATAAATGCTCAAAATGTGAACACTGCTGACCAGCAGCATCATCGCCAGGGTACACAGAAACAGCAGCAAATAAAATTCCGGATGGTATCGTTCGGCAACACCGTTGAGATTCGAACAAATAGAAATAATCAAAAAAAGCCCGATGGACAGCAATACCTTAAAAACCTGCGAGAAAAGATCCACCCGGTAGGCCTCGAAGAAAAGAAGCCCTTGCTGCCGGATCGATACCAGGCAGATCACCACCCCGAGTACCGCCAAAAATAAGGCGCTGAAATAATCCCGTCTGGCATTGTTTTGTTTCGCCATGGACATCAAAAGAAATATGATGCCGGCGGCAAAGTAATAAAGCTCAGGATAAAAGAGAAGCCATTTCATCAGGGCATTCCATTCATAAACGGTATTGATGCGGTTTCGATCATGTCAAACATCAGCGATGGAAAGAGTCCTAATATCACCAGGACGGCCAGCAAAATCATGCGGGGAAGACCCTGGCCAAACGACACATCCGGTATATGCTCATATTTTTCATTTTTGGGACCATAAAATGTGCGCTGCACCACCCGCAGCATAAACAGCGCACTGACCACCAGCGCACACACCGCCAACGTTCCCCAGAACGGATAGGTCTTGAAAGCCGCAATAAAAACCATCAGCTCGCCCCAGAAGGGGGCCAAACAGGGAACGCCAATGCCGGCCAGGGCGGCGATAATAAAATAAGTTGAAGCCACCGGCATGATTCGACTCAACCCGCCCAGCTCATCAATGATTTTGGTATGGGTTCGGTCATAGATATATCCGATCGCCGAAAAGAATAAAGCCGTCATGATCCCGTGGGCAAACATTTGAAACACGGCACCGTTCAAGCCATCCACCGAGACGGTGGCCAGCCCGAGGCCGACAATCCCCATGTGGGAGACGCTCGAGTACCCGATACAATATTTTAGATCGGTCTGGCTCAACCCCACAAAGGCCCCGTAAACGATACCGATGGCAGCCAGAACCGCCATCAGCGGCGCCCAGTACTGCCATCCTTCCGGGCACAGAAATATGCCGACTCGCAATACGCCGAAAGCGCCGATTTTCATGAGCACACCCGCGTGAACCATGCTCACGGGTGTGGGGGCGGCCACATGCCCCACCGGAGACCAGGTGTGAAAAGGCCACACCGCGGCCAGGATACCAAAACCGAAAAATAGAAAGATAAAGGCAAATTTTTGCTCAAACGGCGAAAATGTTCCGGGGCGCATCAGAAGCGTCACATCAAATGTGTTCAATCCCGCTTGTACATACAGGTAGAGGATCGCCGGCAGAATCAGGGCGCTGCCCGCCAGCAGGTAGAGCGTGAGCTTCATGGCGCCGTATTCTTTGCGAGTGGAACCCCAGATGGCGATGAGCAGGTACATGGGAAAAAGCGAGACATCATACCAGACGAAAATAAAAAATAAATCCATACTCATGAAGAGCCCGAAAACACCGGCGACGAGCAGAAAGTATAGCGCAAAAAACTCTTTGACCCGATAATCAAGTTGCCACATGGTCAGCACACCGGTAAAAAACACGATACCGGTCAAAAGCAGCATGGGCAGATTAAACCCGTCAGCCGCGTTCAGGTAGGTAATGCCGATTGACTCCACCCAGCGGAATTTCTCAACGAACTGCAGTCCGCCCTGCCCCTTGTCGTAGGCAAAAAACAGATAAATGGAAAGTATCAACGTAATGCCGGAAAAAACCGCGCTCACCCATTTAATCTGGACCTTGCGCTCCTCGGGTATAACAAGGATCACAAAAAGCCCCGCCACACAGGTCAACAAAATAGCAGTCAGAAAAGGAAAGCCGGTAAATTCCATAACTATAAATGCCTACAATGATCTAAAATGCCTAAAGTGCCTAAAAAAAGGTAAACAGCGAACCGCAGAATGTCGAAGTGAGGTTTCGCTTCGCTCAGACCGTTAATTAAAATAGATAGAATACCTTACTTCGATATTCGTTATTCGCTTTTTAAAATACCGCAATTCAGGATCTCATTTTCGATTTGACTGGCCGCTCTTCAGGCCAACGGCTGGGCTGATCCGCCTCCGGCGGATCACCTGACACCTTCAGTTTACAGCCAACACGACGTCAGATAAACGACTCTAACAACTTAAAAAAAGAAATAGAGTCCCAAAAACACCATGACCACAAAGATAGTCAACAACCGGTACTGCACCATCCCCAGGTGCAGAAAGGAAACAAACCGTCCGATTTCTACAGTTCCTTTACCCAATCCGTCAATGCCCCCATCAATTACTTTTTTATCGTTCCGGTCAAATAAATTGGACACGACCCCGTAAATGAAAATATCCATAAAGCGCCGATAAAATCGGTCGAGGTACCATCGTTCAGCAAAAAGGTTGTTCAATGGCGCAATCTTTTCAACAAACCCCACCTGATCCGCGCCTTGACGGCCGAATTCCAGCCACGCCAGCACCACCCCGCAAAGCGCTGAACCGATGGCCACAAACGGCAGCCAGCCATGCTGACCAACGTGAGCTGGCGGTATAGCTTGCTGTCCGTTGAAAAACGATTCCAACGCGCCCTGATAAAAGCCCAGTATCACGGTAATCGCCGCCAGAACAATCAAGGGCCAGCTCATAACCCAATACCCGCCATGGTCGTGATCGTGGCCGGATTGGGATTCGGTTTCCGACTCCTTTGGAAAGAGGATAATAAAGATCAGCCTGAAGGTGTAGTAGGCGGTTAAAAATGCACCCAGCAGTCCGGCAGCCAGCCACACGGGATTATTTAAATCGGCCAGGGCACCGAGGATGACCTCCTTGCTGAAAAAACCGGATAGCGGCGGCAGACCCGCCAGGGCGGCCGCTGCAATAATGGTGCAGATTGTGGGGATTTTTAAACGCCGTCCTCCCCGGCGGCTGATATCAAACATATCGTTGCTTCCAAAGCTGTGGATGAAAACCCCGGCGCAAAGAAATAAGAGGGCCTTGAACCCGGCGTGGGTGGTCAGATGAAACATGCCGCCAAAATAGCTGCCGGCAGCCAGACCCATGATCATAAATCCCAGCTGACTGATGGTGGAGTAGGCCCAGACCTGCTTGATATCCCGGGTCACCATCGCCATGGTGGAAGCCAACAGCATACTGATGGTGCCGATAATCAGGAATATAGCCATGGCGCTGGCCGAAAGGCTAAAAAACGGAAACAGGCGACCAAACAGATAAACGCCGGCCGCCACCATGGTCGCGGAATGCAGCAGGGCACTGACCGGCGTCGGTCCTTCCATGGCATCCGGCAGCCAGGTCAGCAACGGGAATTGAGCGCTCTTGCCGATGATGCCCCCGAAAATCAAGAGCGCTGAAATCGTAATATACGTGGAAGACATGCGGGTCGTCACCTGGGGGCCGTTTATTTCTAAAATATTAAGATCCCCCAGATGAACCAGTACCAGCAGCAGTCCCAGGAAAAACGCCACATCCCCCAAGCGGGTCATGACGAAAGCTTTTTTACCGGCCTCCGTGGCGCTGAATTTTTCGTACCAGAAACCGATCAGAAGATATGAGGAAAGGCCGACCAGTTCCCAGAATATATAAAGTTGCAGCATGGTCGGTGACAAGGTCATATTCATCATGGCCCAGGCGAACAGGGACATGCAGGCATAGTATCTGGAAAATCCGGCATCCCCGGCCATATAGCCAAGCGAATAAACCTGAACCAGAAAACTGATCGTCGCCACCACGCTGAGCATGAGCAGACTGGTTTGATCCAGCAGATAACCGAAGGGAATCGTAATATCACCCGACAACAGCCAGCGGCCGGTGTATTCGAGCGGCGTTTGCAGGTGCCAGTGGCGGGCAAGCAGGAAGATGGCGCTGATCAGAGATATGCTAACCGCCGCAATCGACAGGCCGGCCGACAGCCTTGGATACCTTCTGGTGAATACCATGATTAAGAGAAAAGCGACAAACGGCAGCAACGTAGCCAGTATCGCGGCAGTTAATGATGGTTCCTGTACCCAGTTAGTGGTCATCGGTATGCTCGTAGCTAATAAGCGTTCAAAGGTTCAGCCTACCTCAAGATATTATAATTTTCCGGATTCACAGACCCGGTTCGCCGATAGGCCCAGATAATAAACGCCAGCCCCACAGATACCTCCGCGGCGGCGATGGCAAAAACAAACAGCACGATTGCCTGGCCATCAAGATTTTGCCAGAGCAAGGAAGCACCGACCAGTATAATGGCGGCCGCATTCAGCATGACTTCGACCCCCAGCAGAATCATGATCAAACTGCGGCGCGCGACCACGCAAAAAATTCCCATCAAAAAAAGCAGACCGGCCAGAATCAGAACATGATTAAACGGGACGATCATAATTCACCTTCGATGGTTTCCTGGGCCGAGGTTTTTTTCGCCCGCCTTGCCAGTAAGAGTGCCCCGATAACTGCTACCAGCAATAGCAGGGATATGATTTCGATGGAAAGCCAGTGTTTCTGAAAAATGTACTGCCCAAAAGCGCCGGGTTCGGCCCGGGCTGTTTTCAATACGGTTTCACCGTTGGGATCAGCGGCGACAAGAACAATGCCAAGGGCCAGGTAGACAACTCCGCAGACAGCTGCCGGCAGCCACTGGCTCAACGGGAAAAGACGTTCACCGACGGTTTCAACTTTGAGCATCATGACAATAAATAAAAACAAAACCATGATGGCTCCGGCATATATAATAACTTCCAGTACGGCCAAAAATGGAGCGCCAAACAGGTAAAAAAGCATGGCACTGCCGAAAAACGAAAATATCAGATAAACCACCGCATGCACCATGTCGCGCCGGCTGATGGCCAGACCGGTGGTGACAAGAATCAATACGGCCAACAGATAGAAAATGATTGAATAGATCGTCATAATTTATAAATAGGGTTAAGCCGGATATCCGGTATGCCCGTTTGCCGGTTAATATCAGAATATTTTCCTTATTTAACGGGCTAACGGACAAACGGGCACAACCGGCGAACGGGCACAACCGATTTCTAAGGCATATTACTTTTAATATTAACCGGCTTATCTTCCTGGATGTGGTCCCCTTTATCGCCGACATCCGTTACAATGCCGGCATACTTGTAAAAGCAATATTCCTTATCTTTGCCTCCGTGGTCAACTAAAAGATCTTCTTTTTCATAAACCAGTTTTAAAATATCTTTTTCACAAGTCTCGAAATTCGGTGTCAGCTGGATAGCGGAAGTCGGGCATGCTTCCTCACAAAGACCGCAGTAAATGCAGCGCGCAAAATTAATCCGAAACCAGGTAGCATACCTTCGGCCGCCTTCTTTTGCGGCCGACTGCATGGATATGCAGCTTACCGGACAAACCGCTGAACAAAGATAGCAGGCCACACAACGCTCGTTGCCGTCCGGATCGCGGGTTAAAATGATGCGGGCCCGGGTGCGCTCCGGCAAAGTCCGCTTGTATTCCGGGTATTCTTCGGTAATGGGTTTGCGAAAAAGGTGCTTGAATGTTGTCGCAAATCCGGTTGCTAATGCTTTGACTGCTTCAAGTGCGGAGGACATAATTTCTAAATCTCATATACTATGTAGAAATATCTAATCAAAATCCGAATATCGAATTCCGAAATTCTACAATAGTAGGATTGCTCCGGTTACCATAATATTAATCAGTGCCGCTGGTATCAGTACCTTCCAGCCCAAGGCCATCAATTGATCATAACGCAGCCGCGGCAATGTGCCGCGGATCCAGATCATGATCAAGGCCACCAGAAAAATTTTTACAAAAAGCCAGACCGGCGGCGGCAGAAAAGGACCACGCCAGCCTCCGAGGAAAAAGACCGCGGTTAAAGCGCCCAAAACCTGCATGTGCACATATTCACCCAGAAAAAAGAGGCCAAAGCGCATGCCGCTGTATTCGGTGTGGTAGCCGGCACCCAGTTCGTTTTCAGCCTCGGGTAGATCGAAGGGTATTCGTTTGCTCTCTGCCATGGCGCTGAGGATAAAAATCACGAACGAAACCGGCTGAACCAGGATAAAGGGATAATCGACTTGAGCATTGACGATATCCACCAGGCTGAAGGATCGCGCCAGCATGACAATCGGCACCAGCGACAGACCCAGCGAAAGTTCATAGCTGATCATCTGGGCGGCACCACGGATACCGCCCAGCAGGCTGTATTTTGAGTTCGAGGCCCACCCGCCTAAGGCGACGCCGTAGACCCCCAGAGCAGACATCGCGAAAACAAAAAGTAGCCCCACATTGAGATCTGAAATCACCATGGGAATTTTTCTACCCATGATCGTCAGATCGCTGCCGAACGGCACAACGGCAAACATCAACAGCGCAGTGAACGCCACCACGGCCGGTGCCAGCAAAAATATCATGCGGTCGGCTGCCGCCGGCACAATATCTTCTTTGACCATCATCTTAATCGTATCGGCAAAGGGCTGCAGCAGTCCAAATTTGCCGGCCCGATTGGGGCCATAGCGAATCTGCAGCCGCGCAAGAAATTTGCGTTCCACCAGCACCAGATAGGCCGCCACAAGCAGCAGGGCGATCAGAACCAGGCCCAGTTTAATTACTAGAAATATGAAGCCGATTAACCAGTCCATTATACTATAATCATTTCGTGCCTAAAGTTTAAAATGCCTAAATCGCCTAATCCTCCTGAGGCGCACAAGAATTAAGGAATACTATCGACCTGATGGTAAGTAGGGTGTGCATTGTCCACCAATTATAACCCATAGGCTTAAGCGGTCACTTTTTTGATTTGTTCGCGACCGATGCTCATGGAGCCGGTTTCAAAAATTTGCCAGGCTAGCTTCCGGTGCCGGGGAATAACCAGCAGCCCGGCGGCCATGTTATCAACAGCCATTAGTTTCGCTTCAAATCTGCCGTTTTCTGTTTGAATGGAAATCGGGTCACCATCAATCAGGTCCATGCTTTCCGCCTCGCTGGTGTGCATGATTACAGCCGGTTCCGGCTCCAGTTGGCTCAAGCATTCGGAGTGGACCGAGAGCGCATCGGTGCCGAAGGTTAATTCAGCAAAAATCAATTTTAATCTTGCGGTGCTCTCAGGGTGCACCTCAGGTTGCCCGGATATATCAGTCGCAAAGCGCAGGTCGGTTTTAACACCCGAGTTAAGCCGTATGCCTTCATCCGGGAGATCGGAGGATACTTGAACATCGGCCAGCTCCGGTACAAGATCAGCCAGCCATTGGTAATCGGTTGCCGGAGGCAATTTTCCTTCCGGCTTCAATATTTCACCAGCCAGTACTGCCATGGTCATCCAGGCCGGCCGGGGTTCTGCGCCCGGAATCCCGGTTCCGTAAACTCTGGGCGGATGGTCGCCACTGCCGCTTTGGACAATCGGGGCACCGCCGCTATAGGCCTGCCGTACCATCTGGGCCCGGCCTTCCTGGTTGACGAAAATTCCATCCATCTCATAAAGGGTGGTTGAAGGCATAAAGATATGCGCCTTTTGCACGGATTCGGAATTGAGGTAGTCCAATACAATCAGCAAATCAAGCGTATCAAGCGCGCGCTCCAATCGATTGCGGTCTGCAAAATGAAAAAAAGGATCGGATTCTACCAGAATAAGAGACTTGACAGCGCCGCCTTCAATAGCTTCGATGATGTCCGGCAACGATGCTTCGTCATCGGAAAAAAGTCCGGCACCAAACGCATTGGCGCCCGGTAACAGGAAAAACAGACCGGCCTTTTTGTCGGCTGCCCGCAACAATAGGGTAAGATCCGCTACGACTCCAGGCACCTGAACGGGTATAATATCGGTGCCGCAGACAATCACCGGCCGCTGACTGTTTTTCAGGTCATCGGTTGCCGCCGCAAACAAATCCGCCCAGTGTCCGGCAATCAAGTTCTGGGCCGGTAACGCGTCAAAAAATTTTGCGGCCTTTTGCCCGCAAGACGCTGCTGTCTTGCGATTAACCGCGGCTTTAATTAATAACCCGATTAAACCGCTCATATCGTCCGCGGCCGCAACCAAATGGTCAAAATCCAGCGGCAAAGAAACGGGCCTGGGATCCATCACGACAATTTTGGCACCCTTTCTTTGAGCCTGGCGCATCGCCAGGGCCAGCATGGGCGCTTCATTAATCGGATCTGCGCCCACACAGAGGATAAAATCCGCCCCTTCCACCTCCCGCAATGATACTGCCAGATCGGGTTCCAATCTGGCAATGGATGTTTTCACTTTCGATATTGTGGCCGGTTCCATAAAATAGACGGGGTTTCGCCAGCCCCTTGACTGGCAGATACGCTTGAGCATGGCCTGGGTTTCCAGACTGCTGCGGGCGGATCCGACGGCCGCAACCGCCGCAGGTCCTGAATCATTGCTGGTTTTCCCAAGTTGTGCGATCGCAGCTTGCAGTGCCCGGTCGTATGAAACCGCCTCGCCATTGATTGATGCATGGCGTGCTCGGGATGCGAGGGCGGCGTAGAAAAATCCGTAACGCCCGCGATCACAGATAAAGTAGCCGTTGACTTCCTCGCTGAAGCGGGCTTCCTGCCGCTTGACTTCGCGATAACGAACACTCGCCACGGTATGACACCCGAGGCTGCAGTTGATACAAAGTGAAGGACTTCGCTGGTAATCCCAGCGCCGACCAAAAAACCGCGAGGGTTTATCGGTATACACCCCGGTGGGGCAGAGATCGCTTAAATTTCCCGCAAAGGGGCTTTGCAGGATACCGTCCTGAAAACGCCCGAAATAGGTGCGATTCGCATTGCGCATGACTCCCAGGTCACGGTAACCGGTAAATTCCTGATAGTAACGGGCACAACGATAGCAGTGAATGCAGCGGTTCATCTCATGCTGAACCAGGGGGCCCAAATACTGATCGATATAGGTGCGCTTGCGCCCGGCATATCTTCTGATTCCATGGCCGCCGGAGACGGTCATATCCTGGAGCAGACAATGACCGCCCTCGTCACAAACCGGGCAGTCATGGGGATGGTTGAGCATCAGCCATTCAATGACGTGTTTGCGAAAATCTACGGCTTCGGCGTCCGTGGTGGAAACCATCATGCCGTCCTGGGCCTCAACCATGCAGCTCATCTGGATGCCCTTTAACGGTCCATCCAAAAATTTAACGCCGCAAACCCGGCATGCCCCCACCGCGCCCAGGGCCGGATGATAGCAAAACCGGGGAATCATGATACCCAGCTGCGCTGCAGCTTCGATCACCATGGTTTTCGGTGCTACTTCAATTTCTCTATCATCGATAATAAGTTTGGGCATAAGAGGGTTCCGCAAAATCATACTTTGCCCTATAGTTGCATAAAATTTTGAAATCCAACGTCGCTGCTGCAATGAAGACCATTGAAAGTATTGACTGATCCTGGATTCTGGTTTCTGGATACTGGATGTCGTTGAAATTCACCGATAGTGTACTGTTAG
>CACVKW010000695.1 GCA_902749685.1 Olavius sp. associated proteobacterium Delta 1
CTCTTCATCGAAGTATTGGCCGGCATATATTCCGATGCACGTTGCCCCCTAAAGAGCACTTTTTTTTTGGGGGGTCCAGGAAGCTTGCTGCGTGTCAAAG
>CACVKW010000696.1 GCA_902749685.1 Olavius sp. associated proteobacterium Delta 1
ACCCTATAGTTGCATAAAATTTTGAAATCCAACTTAGCTGCTGCAATGAAGACCATTGAAAGTATTGACTGATCCTGGATTCTGGTTTCTGGATCCTGGATGTC
>CACVKW010000697.1 GCA_902749685.1 Olavius sp. associated proteobacterium Delta 1
TGACTTACTGGCTGGCCTGCTGCAAAATTTTGGATATGGCAGAGGTTGAACTCCCCACTCGCCGGACAACCTCTGCTGACGCAACACGCTTTCATTCCCTCACAATAGCATGGCACAATATTATAGAAGAATCAAAGCGCTCCCGCCTCTGCTCCATAGGTCTCCATTATTCCAATACCCCATGGCATTCATTTACGGTAATCCCGCTGGTGGCGGGACTGACCTGGACCGTAGGACCAGGTTTTCAATGCTCGAATAAATTTGTATGCTTAGACCTTTGCGTATACGAGACACTATAACCAGTTGACCGCAAACGTGTTAGATGCTACATAAAAATCTGCTCAAAAACTTTTGTTTTTGTTCACCCCACCATGTGACCTTACCTGCCAAATAACTTCTAACTCGAATTGAAAGGAGGAAAACCATGATCAAGAAATTAACCGTAAGCGTGGTCGCCCTTGCTGTGCTCCTCAGCCTGGCGTTTGCTCCGGGAGCAGATGCCGCCGGGCGCAAGGACGTACTGGTAATTGGTATGGCAACCAGCGACATTATATCGCTGGATCCTGCCAAAGCATTTGAGTTTTCCGGCGTCGGCATCGACACTCAAATTTATGATCGTCTGCTCGATTTTCCGGCCGGGAAATTTGACAAACCGGAATTTTCCCTGGCCAAGACCTATGATGTTTCGCCGGACGGCAAGACCTGGACCTTTAAATTGCGCGAAGGCGTAAAATTCCACAGCGGCAATCCTCTGACAGCCGATGATGTTGTGTATTCCTTCCAGCGGGTGGTCATCTTAAAAGACCAGCCCTCATTTATTCTGACCCAATTCGGCATTACGCCGGATTCGGTCAAAGCCGTCGACCGGTATACGGTCCAGGTAACCCTGGATGATAAATACGCCAGCGGTATTTTCTTTGCCTGCCTGTCCGCCGGTGTCTCGAGTATCGTGGATTCAAAGGTGGTCCAACAGCACACTCAGAAAACCGATAAATATCCCAACGGTGACATGGGACTGACCTGGCTGGCACGTAATTCGGCAGGTTCCGGACCGTTTATTCTGCGCAAATGGGAAAAAGGCGATCGCGTCATTTTGGATGCCAACCCGGACCACTTTCAGTATCCCCCCAAGGTCAAACGGGTTGTCATTAAGGAAATCAATGAGGCCACCAGCCGGCGCTTGCAGGTGGAAAAGGGCGATATCGATATTGCCTGGGAGATGCTTCCCGATCAGATTGTCGAGCTTAAAAAAAATTCCGACCTGCGAATTGAAAGCTCGCCTGCCACCATTATCTATTATGTCGGAATGAATGTGACCATGGGACCGTTAAAGGATAACCGGGTGCGTACCGCCATCCGGCATGCCGTCGACTATAAGGGCATTATCGACAATATTATGGGGGGCGCCGCCCGACCGACCAATTCGTTTATCCCCGATGGATTTGCGGGCTTTGAAGATGTCGTCTATTACCGCGAAGATCTGGCAAAAGCGCGGCAGCTGTTGAAGGCGGCGGGTTACCCCGACGGTTTTGCAATATCCATGGACCATGGAGACCAGACACCCAATCCCGAAATTGCCCAGGCACTGCAAAACTCGTTGGGCCGGGTTGGCATCAAAGTTAAACTCAACAAGCTGATTTCGTCTCAGCTCTGGCCCAAGTACCGGGCCCAGAAGCACGAACTGATCCTGGCCCGCTGGGGACCGGATTATGTGGATCCCCACACCAACGCCCAGCCCTTTGCCGATTACAAGGCCAAGCAATTATCCTGGCGCAATGCCTACTACAATGACGTAACCTCCGGATTGATCCAGCAGGCCGGCCAGGAGATGGACAACGATAAGCGCATTGCCTTGTATCAGCAGGCCAACAAAATCATTCAAACCGAAGGCCCCTATTCCATGCTGTACCAGGGTATGTACGATCATGCGGTTCGCAACAATATCGGAGAAGTTTATGCGGCACCGACGTTTGATCTCTGGAAGCTGTATCCGATCACCAAAAAGTAATTCATGCTAGTTCACCTGCCCGGCTTCGAGCAAGCCGGGCAGCACACGTTTTATATATAAACGAAGCCGCTGACTGCAAAAGTTTACCCGCCTCAGGAAGGCGGCCAGTTTAATCGAAAAAGAAACTGATGAACGTCGAACATCGAACATTGAACGTCCAACGTCGAATATGGTATTCTGCCAATCTAAAAAAATACTGAGCAAAACACGACGTAGGCAAATCTGACGTTCGAGCCAGGTCCGGTTTCTTTATACTGTGATTTTTATTTTACCTCTGCAATGCGATTCGTTGGTTTCCAGATAGATAAAGCGTAGCGCCATCCTCATTGAGCGTTCGACGTTGGACGTTCGATGTTCGACGTTCAATCTATTATCTGCCCCGAATAGGCGAAGTTTCATACAAGTATCTGGAAGATAAATGGTTCAATACATATTACGCCGCCTGGTCACCCTGCTGATTACCCTGGTGGGGATAATGGTCGTGACCTTTTTCATTTCGCTGGTGGTTCCCCTTGACCCATTGGCATCCATTGCCGGCCCCCAGGCTCCCCAGGAGACAGTTGAGCGTCTGCGCACACTCTATGGCTTTGACCTGCCGATCTATGTGCAGTTTTTCCGCTACCTTCAACGGTTGCTGCAGGGCGATCTGGGGACTTCATTCCAAACCGGCCGACCGGTGCTGGAGGATATATTTCAGTATTTTCCCGCCACCATCGAGTTGGCAACCCTGGCCCTGATTGTCTCCATTGTCGTCGGTATTCCATTGGGTGTCCTTTCAGCCGTTTATCGCAACTCTCCCATTGATCACTTCTCCCGCATATTGAGTTTAATCGGCGTATCCATGCCGGTCTTCTGGCTGGGCCTGGTGCTGCTGCTGATTTTTTATTTCAAGCTGGGCTGGTTTCCGGAACCCGGACGGCTGGATATTATGCTGATCGAACCTGAAAGGCTTACCGGTTTTCTGCTCATTGACAGTCTGATTGCCTTGGACTGGGAAGTGTTCTGGGATGCCATGAAGCACATGGCGCTGCCGGCTGCCGTGCTGGGCCTTTACGGTTTGGCCGGCATTGCCCGCATTGTGCGCTCCAGCATGCTGGATGTGCTGTCCCAGGAATATATCAAAACAGCCCGCATCAAAGGCTTGAATGAATTTTTGGTGTTGACCCGCCACGCCCTGCGCAATGCGCTGGTACCGGCCGTCACCGTCATCGGGTTGACTTATGGCGGCCTGCTGGAGGGTTCGGTGTTGACCGAAACGATTTTTTCCTGGCCGGGGCTGGGCCGCTATCTGGCCACGGCGTTTCTGACCCTGGATTTGAATGCCGTTGTCGGCGGAACCATGCTGGTGGCCCTGACGTTTTCGCTGGCCAATCTGGCGGTTGATCTGGTGTATGCCGTTTTAAATCCGAAAATAACCCTGGCGGAACCATGAACATGGGCCATGCCCTCAATAAAACTGAAGCCCGTCGCCAGCGGCGGGATGCACGGCTGCGTTACTGGAAAGACAGCTACATCCTGTGGCGGCGCAATCATCTGATGGTGGCGGGAACGAGCATCATCGTATTCTTGTTGCTGGTGACTGTCGTGGCACCCTTGCTGGCGACCCATGACCCGTATGAGCAAATTTTACCGGATCGTCTTCTGCCGCCCTCGGCGCAACACTATTTCGGCACCGACAATCTCGGGCGGGACATCTTCTCACGCGTGGTGTACGGCTCGCGCGTTACGCTGACCATTGTTTTTCTGGTGGCGGTCATCAGCACACCGCTGGGACTGGTGATCGGGGTCCTGGCGGGTTATTTCGGCGGCGCGCTTGACGAAATTTTAATGCGCCTTTCCGATGTCTTTTTGGCATTTCCCAAACTGATCCTGGCAATCGCCTTTGCCGCCGCGCTGGGCCCGGGGGTGGAAAACGCCATTGTGGCCATTTCGGTCGCCAACTGGCCGAGTTATGCCAGGCTGGCCCGGGCCGAAACCCTGAGTGTGCGCAACAACGACTACATCCAGGTCATTCGCAGTATGGGTGCCAGCAATCTGCGCATCATGGTGGGCCATATTACCCCCATGTGCCTGTCTTCGATTATTGTGCGCCTGAGCCTGGACATGGGAACCATTATTCTGACAGCTGCCGGACTGGGATTTCTCGGCTTGGGTGCCCAGCCTCCGGTACCCGAATGGGGCCTGATGGTCAGTGACGGCCGCCAGTTTCTGGTGGATCAATGGTGGGTTTCCACCTTGCCCGGATTTGCGATTCTAATCGTCGTCATGGGCTTTAACCTGATGGGTGACGGATTTCGGGACATCCTGGATCCCCACCAGAGACAAAGCTAGCGTGATTGTGGATTTGGGAATGCGGATTGCGGATTGAAAAATTGGATAATTATTCAATCGCAATAATTTAACGATATTTTGTCATATTTAGATATTTGAGGGGGCGGGGAGTTTTTCATGCCGATGCGCTACGTGGATAATCGTCACCGAAACCGCATGAACTCGACCCTAAGGGATCGTAATGAATGAACAGTAATCAAAATAGAAACAGAATACCGTGGGCCATGATAGGATTGGATGCTAAATAAACACCGAGGTGCTAAGCTGTTCATCCATAACGATCCCTAATGGTCTCAGACAGCATCCGATTTCGGTGGCGATCACCCACTCCGCTAATATTATGGGCTTGCGCTGGAAGCTCCCCACCCCCTGCAATATTAAAAAGGCTGAGCGAAGCGAATCATTCCTTCTTCATTCGACATTTGTCATTAGTCATTTACTTGCGGCTCCTGCTGAACGGATGAGCGAATATGACGTTAACTGAAAAACCCCTGCTTAAAGTACAGAACCTCAAGGTCCACTTCTACACCTTGCGCGGTGTGGTGCATGCTCTGGAACGGGTTGCATTTTCATTGAATCGTCAGGAAACGCTGGGCCTGGCCGGTGAGACCGGATGCGGCAAATCGGTAACCGCGCGATCCATCTTACGGTTGATCGATCCGCCCGGTCGAATTATCAGCGGCAACATCGCTTTTGAAGGACAAAATCTGCTGGCGCTGGATGAAGCGGCCATGCGAAATATTCGGGGCAGCAAGATTTCAATGATCATGCAGGAGCCGAAGATGTCTTTGAATCCTGTCATCCGGGTCGGCGAGCAGATCGCTGAAACATTGATCATTCACGATCATTCCCTGAACCGGAAATCGGCCAAAAAACAGGCCATCGACATGCTGGCTCAACTGGGTATTGCCGATCCGACCCGCATCGTGCGGCGCTACCCGCACGAGTTGAGTGGCGGGATGTGTCAACGCGTCATGATTGCCATGATGCTGGTGACCCGCCCCCAACTGCTGATTGCCGATGAACCCACCTCGGCCCTGGATGTCACGATTCAGGCCCAGATTCTGGAACTGATCCAAAAGCTGATCCGGGATATTAAAACATCCGTTCTCATGATCACCCACGATCTGGGGGTGATGGCCGAAACCTGTGATCGCGTGGCGATTATGTATGCCGGCGACATGGTCGAAATGGGCTCGGTTCGCAGTGTGCTAAAAGACCCCCAGCACCCCTACACCCAGGGACTTCTGCAAACGGTCCCCGATAAATCCAATCCGGATCAACCTTTGTTTTCCATTAAAGGCAATGTACCGAGTCTGCTCGAACCCCAGGCCAACTGCCGGTTTGCACCCCGCTGCGAGTATGTCATGGATCGTTGCCGGCATGAATTACCGCCGCTATACAAGCTTAATGGGGATCATCAGGCCGCCTGTTTTCTGCATGACGGCCGGGGTATCATAGAGAATGTTGAGATCGAGAATTAGGAACGATCTTGATGATAAAAAAAGCCACGCATTAACACGAATTTTCACGAATTTATTTTTTTTATAAGTGCCTTGCTTTTAGCTAATGCTATTATTCGTGCACATTCGTGCCAATTCGTGGCTAACAAATTTATAAATGGTTAAATTCATACCAAAATCGACTAGAGGAGGTATTCTGTCATCATAGCAGACAGCGCTAAATCATTGCTGCGGATTAAGGATCTGCACGTGCACTTTCCCATCCGTGAGGGTTTCCTGATGCATCACCATGCAACGGTAAAGGCCGTAAACGGTCTCAGCTTTATGCTTAATCGAGGTGACGTGTTCGGGTTGGTCGGGGAATCCGGCTGCGGCAAGACGACCCTGGGACGTGCCGTGGTGGGGCTGGCACCCGTCACTGACGGAGAAATATATTTTAATGATCAAAATATTGTCAGGCTAAGCGGACGCGCCGCTTACCAGCGGGCGCGCCATATCCAGCTGATATTTCAGGATCCCTACTCATCTTTGCATCCGCGCAAAACCGTATGCGACCTGGTGGGAGTGGGGCTCAAGCTTCACGGCCTGGCCGAAGGGTATCAAATCGATGAAAAGGTGCTGGCCATGCTCAAACGGGTCGGTTTCAGTCTTGAGCATATGTATCGCTATGCGCATGAGTTTTCCGGTGGCCAGCGCCAGCGTATCGCCCTGGCCCGGGCTCTGGTCCTGCAGCCGCAATTGCTTATTCTGGATGAGCCGACCTCGGCCCTGGATGTCTCCGTCCAGGCTCAAATTCTGAATCTGCTCAAAGAATTGCATCGTGAATTCAACCTGACCTATCTGTTCATCTCCCATGATCTGGGGGTGGTGCGATACATGAGCAACCGGATCGGCGTGATGTACCTGGGCAATATGGTAGAAACCGGATCGACCCGCGATGTTTTCCAACAGTCCCAGCACCCCTACACGAGGGTGTTGCTGTCTTCGTTGCCCTCACTGGATCCTGATACACCGCATCACGGAATAATACTGGAAGGCGATCCGCCGACACCGATAGATCCGCCTCCCGGATGCCCTTTTGCGTCACGGTGCCCCGAAGTCAAAGACCGCTGCCGGATCGACCAGCCCGAATTGAAGCAGCGTGGCAACAATTCTACCCACCTTGCCGCATGCCATTTTCCATATATGGATTAGCGGTATCAGCCCTAAAGATGCTCGCTAATTTCACGAAATTTATTTGTTATGGAAACTTTCTTGAAACAATTTATGCTGAAGTTAATTAGATGTATCGCTGTGGTCACTTGTGTTTTGCAGAAATCAATGATAAACCTGTATTCAGAGAAGTTAACTATATCGATTGATATTTTCAATGGGGCGATACTGACGACCAGATCAAGAAATCTGATGAGTCCGGATCCAACTGGTACAGTTTTGCATAAACAAAACAACGAATTTGCACGAAGTTTACCAGAAACGTGTCACTCAACAGCCGAGACGCAAATTACAGGACCGCCCTGGGTCTGCAAAAAGATCCCTTTTCACCTGAACCGGATTCCCAGTTTTATTATTCTTTTGATTCTTTTGAGCAGCGACTGAAAATACTGCATTCACTGGTTCAGGGCGTGGATCTATTTGTGCTGGTTATCGGGGAGCCGGGCAGCGGCAAGACCACGCTGTTGAATCGCTATTTGGCTTCTAGCGATACGGAATGGAAATCCGCTCGGATCCATACGGATCTCGAGACGGCCGCGAGCCATTCTTCAGCTCCGCAGGGGCCTAGGGGATATCCCGTCTATATTTCGCAGGATTCAGCCGATCCAGTCGTCATCGTTGATGATGCGCACCAGCTTCACCAAAAGGAATTAGAATTTTTAATCCATGAAGCACTGCTGCCCGGCAGTTCTGACAAAATCAAGCGACTGGTTCTATTCGGCGAATCCGTACTCTATACTGCGGTGACTAAACTTGCTGTATCACTTTCCGCACAACCGGCTGTCAACAAAATTTACTTGCCCGGGCTGACAGGAAATCAAACCGCTGAATATCTGCAACATCGATTGGCGATCGGCGGTTATTCAGGAAAATTTCCATTTAATTCTTCGGCGATTAGCAGCATCCACCGAACCTCGGGCGGCTATCCGGGACCGATAAATGAAATCGCACACCAGTGGCTCAATGATAAATATTCAAATAAAAAGGAAAGGCACAATATGTTGCAGAGATTATCGGGAACTTCTCGACGTATGGTCGCCTGGTTTGGGGCCGGAATCATCATCATTTTGCTGGCGGCGTTTTGGTTTTTTTCAGACCGCAAACCCCCGTCACCAAAAGCGCCGGACCCAAAATTAACAAAAACCGTGTTTCGAAAAAAAATTGTGCCGTATCGTAAATCAGCTGACCCGACGGTTGGCGAAAAAGTAGCGACAGTCAAAACCCCGGTCAAACCGCCGGCTGCTGTTCAAACGCAACCAACTCCAGCGACCACAATTTCCGCCAAACCGCCAACCCCGGTCAAAACGGAACAACCGCAGAAAGTAAAACCGATTCCAGCCGGACCAGCAATTACAGCCCTGCCAAAAAAAGTTCCGCCACCGAAAACCGGCCTGCAACAGGCGGCGAAGCCGGCGCATAAAACACCTGCGCCTGTCACGACAAAAACAGCGGCAAGGGAAATCCGTCGCGAAAAATGGCTCCTAACCCAGGATGCCACATCGTATACGATTCAGATAATCGGTGTTTCCAACGAGAAATCAGTATTGGATTTCGTCAAAAAAAATCAGCTATTGAAACTAAATGAAATTGCCTATTATGAGTCGACCTTTAGAGGTAGTCCCTGGTACCAGGTGCTATACGGTATATATCCCACGAAGCAGGAGGCTCAGCTGGTTGCGAATAGATTGCCCGAAAATATCCGCCAGGCCGGACCGTGGATAAGGAGGTTATCGGGGGTGCAAAATGCAATTGAAAAATGATGACCTGAATCTTGCATGAAAATTAATGAGAAGTTAAATAATAATAAATATGAAATCCTCCGACTCGTGCAAAATTCAGGAATAAAGCTTCAGCTTAATTTCCAGAATTATCTTCGGCCCCCAGCATCTCTTCGGTTTCCATCCACATGACATTGATGATGCCAAAAGCGCAGGCTAACAGTACACCTAAAATCCATGCAAAATACCACATATATTGCTCCTTCATTGCTAAAAAGGTAATTTTATAGCTTGCTTAAAATTATCGCGTAGCCCGTATATGGAGTACCCCAAAACTCCCAGTCCTCCGAAGCGAACTGATAGAGTAATCTGCCGTCTGAAGCGAAGCACGGAATATCGACATCAGTACGCCGTATGCGTCTCCTTTTTGATCTTCTCTTCGGTTACCTTACCCCGCATCACCCGATACACCCAGCTGGTGTAAGCCAGAACGATCGGCAGAAATATAACCACCGCCATAAACATCAGGTTCAAGGTGCGATGACTCGACACAGCATCATACACAGTCAGGCTGCTGTTCGGGTCCGTGCTGGAGGGGATGACAAACGGAAACATGGCAAAACCGGCCGTCAGGATTACTCCGGCCAGGGCCGCACCGCTGCAGACAAAAGCGGCACCGGGTCGATTGGCTCCCGACAGCAAAATGGCCAGAATTCCGCCGGCAAAGGCCAAAATCGGAGCCAATATCGTGTACCCGCACCTGGCGTAGTTTTGCATCAAACCGCCAGCCGCCACTTCGACTTTCTTTGCCAAGGGGCTGAATGCGGTTCCGGGATCCGGCATAGACACGATTTGATAATAGTCGATGCCAAACGCCTGCCAGATTCCGGCCAGGGCAAACGCGACCATAAATCCAATACCAAAAATGCGTACCGCTTTTTTGGCCCGGGCATTGATTTCACTTGCGGTGCGTATTTGCAGGAAAACTGCCCCGTGCATAATTAGCATGGTTACACTGACAATTCCGGCCAGCAGCGCAAACGGGTTCAGCAGCCCCCAGAAACTGCCGGTATAAGACAGTCTCTCAAATTCACCGTAATTAAAAGGCACGCCCTGCAGCAAATTACCGAATGCCACACCAAAAACCAGGGCCGGAACGAATCCGCCGACAAACAATCCCCAGTCCCAGGCATTGCGCCAGCGGGTATCTTCAATGAGGCTGCGGTACTTAAATCCGATCGGACGGAAAAAGAGTGCAAACAATACCAGCAGCATGGCCCAGTAAAACCCGGAGAAGGCCGCCGCATAAACCAGGGGCCAAGCGGCAAAAAGTGCGCCTCCGGCAGTTATCAACCAGACCTGATTTCCCTCCCAGGTCGGCCCGATGGCATTGATCATCACGCGCCGCTGTGAGTCTGTCCGCGCGACAAACGGCAGAAGCGTTCCAATACCTAAATCAAAACCGCCCATCAGCGCAAAACCAATCAGCAAGACCCCCACGAAGACCCACCAGATGATTTTCAACGTTAAATAATCGAATAACATGTTAGATTCTCCTTAATACTACTTAATGATGGGGATCCGAATATCTACTATCGAAATTCGAATTTAATTTTGGTTCCGGCTTGTCCGGGTTAGATGTTAGTAATATGCCTAAGTTACCTTTTCCTGCTCAAAGTGATACCGGCCGGTATGCAAACTACTGGGCCCCAACCGGACGAATTTAGTCATCAGGTACATCTCAGCGATCAAAAATACCGTATAAAGAAGTATAATTACAACCAGGCTGCCGATGAGGTCGCCTGAGGTCAAGGTCGATGTTGAAAAATAGGTGGGCAGAACGCCGCCGATGGTCCAGGGCTGGCGCCCGTATTCCGCCACAAACCAGCCCAGTTCGATGGCAATCCAGGGTACCGGCAAGCTGAAAAACAGCGTTTTTAGAAGCCACTGCTTCTGATCGAACACGCGCTTGGCACAGAAGTAAAAACTTAGCGCAATCAGGGCCAGCATATAGAAACCCAACCCCACCATGATGCGGAACGACCAGAACATGGCTGCCACGTTGGGAATGGTGTCCTGCGCCGCCTGCTTAATCTGCTGATCCGTGGCATCAACCACCTGGGGTGCGTAGCTTTTTAGCAGCAAACCGTATCCCAGATTTTCTTTATGATGATCAAACTGCACTTCGTTCGCAACAGATCGATCACCGGCGCGCATCTTTTCCAGCATTTCATATGCGATCATGCCGCTGCGGATTCGCACCTCGCTGTCAGCAATTAAATCCTTTACACCCGGCACCGGGGTATCAATCGACCGGGTTGCGATCAGACCACCAACCCAGGGAATTTTTATCTCGGCCGCGGTTTCCTGCTTATCCTGATCTGGAAAACCGAACAGGGTGAAATGGCTCGGCGGCGGTTCGGTTTCCCATTCGGCTTCCATGGCAGCCAGTTTAACTCTTTGGACCTGTCCGACGACATAACCGGTTTCATCCCCCAGAACGATGACAGACAGGATTGAGGCCAGCCCGAATCCGACCGCCACCGCAAAGGAACGCCGCGCAAAGGCCAGATCCCTGCCTTTCAGTATGTAGTAGGAGCTTACCGCCAGCACGAACATGGCAGATGCGACATAACCGGCACCAACGGTATGGACGAATTTAACCTGGGCCACCGGGTTGAAAAAAAGTTCCTTGAAACTGGTCAATTCCATGCGCATGGTTTCAAAGTTAAACTCGGCCCCGACCGGATTTTGCATCCAGCCATTGGCGATCAGAATCCACAGGGCGGAAAGATTGGCACCCAGGGCCACGAGAAATGTGACCGCCAGATGCGCCCGCTTGCTGAGCCGGTCCCAGCCGAAGAAAAACAGCCCGACGAAGGTCGCCTCCAGGAAAAATGCCATGAGTCCCTCGATCGCCAGCGGAGCCCCGAAGATATCACCGACATAATGGGAATAATAGGCCCAGTTGGTGCCGAATTGAAATTCCATGGTAATGCCGGTGGTCACCCCCAGGGCAAAGTTAATACCGAACAATTTGCCCCAGAAGCGGGTCATATCCTGGTAAATTTGCTTGCCGGTCATGACATAAACCGATTCCATAATAAACAGGATCCATGCCAGACCCAGGGTAAGGGGCACAAAAATGAAATGGTACATGGAAGTGAAAGCAAATTGCCAGCGGGAAAGCTCGACGAGTCCTTCAGTGGGTAGCATAGATCCACTCCTTGCTAGTTCGTATCGATCCGAAAATCTGTAAAACAGCGATTAATCTTGATCGGTGTCAATGTTTTGATGTAAAAGCTCAAAGTTGCATCCGGTTGATCTCCTATTATATTGAGTCGATGTTTGTCAAACAAAATTAACATGAAACCCGTCAAAAAATCATCCAACAAAAAGGCGCAGCGCTGGCTGTTGAAACGGGTCGGTACGGCACGCAGCTGGATCCTAATTTCAGTCGGACTGGGCCTGGGCAGCGGCATTCTGCTGATCGCCCAGGCCGGCTTTTTATCCCGTATCGTACACGACGCATTTATGGAAAAGCGCGCCTCTGACCAGTTGGGGCCTCTTTTTACCGCATTGGTGGCCGTTGTTATTTTACGGGCTGCCCTTGGCTGGGCCAGGGAAGTGTCCGGTTTTTTGGCCGGATCCAGAATTCGCCAGGAAATTCGGCTGGAATTGTTAGCGCACATTGTTTCACTGGGACCATCATATACCGGCAATCAAAGTACCGGTGCCTTAACCAGCACGGTCATGGAACAGGTGGAGGGATTGCACGATTTTTATGCCTTTTATTTGCCCCAGCTGGCAATGGCGGTGATGATTCCAGCGGCGGTTCTTGCATTCGTTTTTCCTCACAGCTGGGCAGCAGGGGGGCTTTTACTGGCAACCGCACCGCTGATTCCCCTGTTCATGATTCTGGTCGGCATGGGGGCTGAAAGCATCAGCCAACGCCACTTTCAGGCCTTGGCGCGTATGAGCGCCTATTTTCTGGACGTTTTGCAGGGCTTAACGACGCTTAAATTATTTGACCGCAGCAAAGGTACCGCCGAAACCATTGCAGCGGTATCAAATGATTATCGCAAACGGACAATGGGCGTTCTGCGGGTAGCATTTTTATCCTCAGCCATTCTCGAGTTTTTCAGCTCCATTTCAATTGCCCTGGTGGCGGTTTATCTGGCGATGAGCTACCTGGGCTACCTCTCCTTCGGAGTCTACGGAGAACCGTTGAGTTTAGCCAGCGGCTTCTTTATTTTATTACTGGCTCCGGATTTTTATTTGCCCCTGCGAGAGCTGGGAACCCACTACCATGCCCGCGCCGAAGCTGTTGGAGCGGCTGAAGAGATCTTGAAAGTCCTGGCAGTACCGTGCCCGAGTGCCTTGAACGGCTCGAATTCATGGGTCCAAACAGCCCCCCTTCATATTAAATTTCAGAACGTGTGTCTGGCATATGATGGTGGACGAAGACCCGCTTTACAGGGAATAAATTTTGACCTGAGGTCCGGCGAACAGGTCGTCCTGGTGGGGGGCAGCGGAGCCGGTAAAACGACAACCCTCAACCTGCTGCTGGGCTTTTTACAGCCGGATAAAGGACGCATTCTGATTAATGACAGCCTTTTAGCCGATCTATCCCCTGACAGCTGGCGCGAACAAATTGCCTGGATCGGCCAACGTCCGGTATTATTCCATGGTACGATTCGGGAGAATATTCTGCTGGGGCGTCCCCAGGCAAGCGATGACCAAATCGAGCAAGCTGCCGGTAATGCCGGGGTGCTTGGTTTTTCAATGCATCTGCCCGCTGGACTGGAAACACGGGTGGGTGAACAGGGAGCCGGGATTTCTCGCGGCCAGGCCCAGCGAGTCGCCCTGGCAAGGGCCTTTCTTAAGGATGCACCGTTATTGTTGCTGGATGAACCGACTGCCGGACTGGATACCGAAAATGAGTCATTGGTTATGGCAGCCTTAAATAAACTTTCCCGGGGGCGGACCATGTTGACGCTGACCCATCGGCTGAGAAATGTCAAACAGGCAGAGCGCATAGTGGTGCTGGAAAACGGCTGTGTCGTTGAACAGGGAAATTATTCAGAATTGATGGCCGCAGGCGGGATTTTTCACAGACTGGTCAAACGAAAAGATTGAATATTGCAGATTGAAAATTGAATATTTGTGGAATTCTATCGATTTTATTATTACCGCCTTCATAAAGAGGCAACAACGACAGGAAAGGATCCGAGCTCAGAGGGCCCGGCTTTGGTTTCGCCCCAGAGGGGGGAGTTTTCCTTTAGACATTGAATGGAATCATGGAATGGTGGAATAATGGAACATCGGGTATAAGAAATTGAAAAAAGACAGAATTCCTTAATTCTTCAATCTTCAATTCGTTACCGGGAGGTAAAAGCCGTGTTTAAACAATGGCGGGAGTTGACTCTTTTTGTCAAACTGTTTGGGCGTCATTTTAAATGGATGATCCTGGGCACCGGATTCGGATTGTTGGCGGCGATCTCAGCGGTCGGACTTCTGGCACTATCGGGCTGGTTCATATCTGCCGCCGCCTATGCCGGATTAGCAGTGGCAACAGCACAGTTGTTTAATTTTTTTCATCCCGGCATCGGAGTTCGGTTGTTCGCCATCGGCCGTACTCTGGCGCGCTACGCCGAAAGAATTGTAACCCATGACGTCACGTTCAGGATTCTACAAAGCCTGCGCAGCTGGTTTTACAAACATCTGGAGCCCCTGGCGCCTGCCCGCCTGATGATGTTTCGCAGCGCCGATGTTTTAAATCGGATCGTGGCCGACATCGATGCCCTCGACAATCTCTATTTAAGAGTGCTTTCGCCCAGCCTAGTGGCGCTGGTCACGTCGATTTTGGTGGTAACTTTTCTATGGATTTTTGATCCGCTCATCGCACTGTCCGTTGCTATATTTCTGGCTATTGCCGGATTCGGTGTTTCAGCAGTTGTGCTGCATCTGGCAGGGCCCAGTGGACGTGAATTAGCCCACCTTATTTCCGATTTGCGAATCCGCGTCGTCGATGCCCTGCAAGGGTTACCGGAACTATTGGTTTTTGGCGCGTATCCGCAACAGATTGAATCGGTAAAGCAAAGTAATCTGGCGCTGCTAAAAGCCCAGTTGCGCATGAGTCATATCCGGGGACTATCGTTTGCTTTGATCACCATGTTTTCCGGGCTCGCCGTCCTTGCCGCGCTATATCTGGCTGTTAATCTGGTGAATCGCGAAGCATTGGATGGGACCGCCCTGGCACTGGTAATTCTAACCGTTATGGCATCGTTTGAGGCAATTTTACCCCTGCCGCTCGCATATCAATATCTCGGGCAGACGCGGGAGGCCGGCCGCCGGCTGCTGGAAATTGTAGAGACTGAGCCGCAGGTGGTTTTCCCGGATCAATCCACCGTCGCGGACCGGCCATTCAGCGTATCATTTGAAAGGGTCAGTTTTCGCTATCACAAACAGGCCCCCTGGGCTTTGCATAATGTTGATTTCCATATTGCCGCGGGTCGACGCGTGGCAGTGATCGGCGAAACCGGATCGGGCAAATCAACGCTGATCCATCTGCTGGCGCGTTTCTGGAATCCTGCTGCCGGACACATTCGCCTCGCTGAGAACGAAATTTACAACTTTAGCGAGCCGGATCTGCGCCGGCTGATTACAGCCGTATCACAGCAACCGCACATGTTTAACGCCACTTTAAAAGAAAATCTATTGATGGCTTGCCCCGGGGCAAGCGACGATGAATTGCTGGCAGCGCTGAATGCTGCCCAGTTGCTTGAATTTGTAAATGGTTTGCCTGACGGCCTGAACACCTGGATTGGTGAAGCCGGCCAACTTCTATCCGGTGGGCAGGCACGGCGGGTAGCCGTAGCCCGGGCCATACTGCATGACGCACCGCTATGGGTGCTGGATGAACCGACCGAAGGACTGGACCCGATAACCGAGAAAAAATTGATGCAGGCCTTAAAGCAGCAAACCGCAGAACGAACCTTGCTGCTGATTACCCATCGGCTGACCGACCTGGATTGGATGGACCACATCGTGATGCTCGAACAAGGCCGGGTCATGGCCCAGGGAAGCCATGCGGAGCTGCTCAGAAATAATGAGCGGTATGCGGCGCTGCACAGGAGGATAACCTAATCGGAGTATCGAGGGCAGCCAGGTGTCAGGAAAATGGATTGAACGATATTGCACCTTATAGGAGATTCCGGGTAGCCGAAAAGCGAACCGCAGAATATCGAATAACGAACAGCAGAATTTCGAAGGTTGGAATCGCTGCGCTCTATCTTAATAAATTTATAAAAATCGATAGAATTCCTTACATCGACATTCGACATTCATGATTCGATATTCGCTTTTTTTATCTTTATTCTGTCTTAAACAAATCCGTACTAATGTATCTTTCCCCGGTGCTGGGTATGACGGTGACGATGGTTCTGCCCGCGGATTCCGGGCGCTGGGCAACCTCCAGCGCGGCCCAGATGGCGGCCCCGGATGAAATGCCGCAAAGGATTCCCTCCAGTTTGGCAGCGCTGCGCGCCGTGTCAAAAGCGTCGTCATTGGTAACCGTTACCACATCATCGATCAGGGATTGCTCCAGCACTTCAGGGATGAATCCGGCGCCAATGCCCTGGATCTTATGCGGCCCTTTCTCGCCGCCGGACAAAACCGGTGAATTGGTCGGTTCCACGGCAATGGCTTTAAAAGACGGCTTTCTGGCTTTGATTACCTGGGCCACACCGGTAATCGTTCCGCCGGTTCCCACGCCGGAAATCAAGATGTCGACCTTTCCTTCAGTGTCGCGCCAAATTTCCTCAGCCGTAGTTTCCCGATGAACTCTCGGGTTGGCAGGATTGGCAAACTGGTTCGGCATCCAGGAGTTTTTCTCAGATTCCAGAATTTCGCGCGCCTTTCCGATAGCCCCCCCCATGCCTTCGGCACCGGGCGTCAATACCAGTTCAGCCCCTAGATGTTTGAGTAAACTACGTCTCTCCTGGCTCATTGTATCGGGCATGGTCAGGCAAAGACGGTAGTTTTTAGCAGCGCAGATAAAGGCCAGAGCGATTCCCGTATTTCCGCTGGTAGGCTCCACGATCAGTGTTTCGGAATCAAGCAGCCCTTCAACTTCGGCGGCTTCAATCATCGATGCCGCGATGCGGTCCTTGACGCTGCCCAGTGGATTAAAAAACTCGAGCTTGCATAATATACTGGCATCTAAATCTTCAGCCATTCGGTTCAGCCGGACCAAAGGGGTCGACCCGATAGTGCTGCTGATAATGGATTGATATTTCATTGCTGATCTCCTTTCAGGAAAAAAAGGAAGGTTACTCGTTATTGGTTAATACCCAGAAGGGATTTCAATTAGGGTAATAGTAAGCCGGCTTCTATTGTTTTTCTCCGGGGTTACCGCGGGCGGACATTTACGAATTACGAATGACTGCTCTCCGGGCGCTAAATAGCCGCGTCAAACATTGCCAGTGCCGATTTTTTATTTTTCGATCTATAAGTCAAGCGCGGAGATTCCAGGATGACCGTCGTGTCAGGCGGAATTGATTGGGTCAACCATACGTTACCCCCGATTACCGAGCGGGTACCGATGATCGTACTTCCCCCGAGAATTGTGGCCCCGGCATAGATGATGACATCGTCCTCAATGGTCGGATGACGTTTTTTGCCTCTAAATTGATCGGCCGAATTTTTCGGTATGGACAGCGCCCCCAGCGTTACGCCCTGGTAGATGCGAACGTTTTGTCCGATATTCGTGGTTTCTCCGATAACCACGCCGGTTCCGTGATCGATCACAAAACTTTCTTCAATTTCAGCCCCGGGATGAATATCGATTCCGGTGACGCTGTGGGCATATTCCGTCATGATCCGGGGAAGCAGGGGCACATTGAATTTAAAAAGTTTGTGGGCCACCCGGTAAACCGTGATGGCAAAAATACCCGGATAACTGAATATAATTTCATCATAGCTTTTAGCGGCGGGATCTCCTTCATAAGCGGCATGGACGTCAGTGGCCAGGATCTTTCGAATCGACGGTATGGCTTGCAACAGGCTTAGCGCAACTTGATGCCCCTGCTCATCACACTCACTGCATAGCTGACCATAGCGGAAGCAGTCATGACGGATGCTGCGGCCGATCTGATCGGACAGCATGTCAAAAAGCGTAGCGGTCGACTCGCCCAGACTGTATCTCAAATTGACCGGATCGAGTTTACCCCGGGTAAAGTATCCGGGAAATAGGATTTCCTTTAACCGGTTGATAATTTCAATGACGCTTTCTCTGGACGGTATCGGCTCGTAATCGACATGGGTATAGCATTCCCTGTCATTGCAGCTTTCAATGATTTCTTCTGCAATCCCAGGCAGTTGGCTCCTGATCTGAGCCAATGAGTTCAGATCGATTTTGCAGGATTCTTCGTCTTTGGCCTTTGCGTCCATACGAACATGTCCTCCTTGTATGCCCTGTGTCGAAAGTCGGGCGATATTATAACTGTCGTTTTCGCCGTTAATATCGATAGGCTAATACTAAGTCACAAACCGAATCTTGTCAAAATTCAGTACCGCAAGAATTGGTTAGATCCTAACCGGCCGCTTTAACACAAACGATCTAAAAGGCAGCGTGCCATAAATTGCGACGCTCTGTATTTTGGGATAATTTTAAAAAAAGGAACTTTTTTTTCTTGACAGCAATTTAATTTGGGTATATTCCCTACTCAAATGATATAGAATGTTTAGGTCTGAAACCAAAGAAACGGGGTTCAATGAAGCTATCAACTCGCAGCCGCTACGGCACAAGAATCCTGGTGGATTTAGCCCGCCACAATGATCAGGGACCGGTCCAGATCGGGGAAATCTCCAAACGACAGGACATTTCGGTAAAATACCTGGAACAACTGATCCGGCCGCTTAAACAGGCCGATTTGGTTACCAGCGTCAGAGGTCCCAAAGGTGGTCACCTGCTGGCAAAAAAACCGGACGAGATCACCCTGGGACAAATTGTCCGGCTGTTTGAAGGGCAAAGTGACCTGGTTGAATGTGTCAGTCATCCCGAGAAATGTTCCATGTCCGACGATTGTCAGGTGAGATTGGCCTGGCAGGATGCCACAAGGGTTCTTTACGAGAAGCTTGACGCCACAACCATCGCGGATCTGATGCAAACCAATCATTCCAATGATTTGTAAATCGAACGGTTTAAAAAATCTGAACCGCTGATTTAAGGGGCCGATCAGTGCTCAACCAGATCTTTAATACGCCATTGAGAAAGGAAAACGGTTAGCAGCCTATTAAAATAAGCCGATTTTCCGTGGAATAACGATATAAACTTTAAACGAGCAGGAGGTTGTCATGAAAAAAATTCTCATTCTAGGTTCTGGTGCCGGCGGAACGATGGTGGCCAACAACTTACGTCGAAAATTAAGCCCCAAACAATGGGAGGTCACCATCATCGACAACGATGAAATTCATCATTATCAGCCCGGATGGCTGTTCATCCCTTTTGATGTTTACAGCCCCGAGGATTGCCAGAAGCCCAAGCGGGAATTTATTCCCGAGAGGGTTAACTTCATCCTCGACGAGATCGTCGCCGTGGATAAAGAAAAGCGCACGGTAGAAGGAAAAAAGGGCAATTACGATTATGACTGGCTGATCATTGCCAGCGGTTGTTCAATTGAGCCTGAAGAAGTCGACGGCATGATGGATGACTACTACAAGAACATTCACGATTTTTACACCCTCGAAGGGGCCATCGCCTTGCGCGAAAAGATGAAATATTTTGATAAGGGACGGGTGGTACTCAATATTGCCGAATTGCCCTATAAGTGTCCGGTCGCACCAATAGAGTTCATCTTTATGGCCGATTGGTTTTTCGGAGCTAAAGGTGCTCGCCAGGACGTGGAAATCGAACTGGTCACGCCGATGGCCGGTGCATTCTCCAAGCCGATTGCTTCCAGCATCCTGGGTGAAATCGCAATCCAAAAAAATATTCGGGTCACCCCCAACTTTGATATTGCCCAGGTCAACACCGAGGAGAAAACCATCGAATCCCATAAGGGTGATAAAGTAGACTATGATTTGCTGGTGGCCATACCGCCTAATTTCGGCGCCAAATTCCTTGAAGGATCCGGTCTGGAAGATCCCCTGCGATTCGTTGAAACCGACCACTTCACCTTAAAGGCCAAAAACGCGGACAATATCTATGTCATCGGGGATGCCACCAATGTACCGGCTTCCAAGGCCGGCGCGGTTGCCCACTATCAGTCGGAAACCGTTGTCGAGAACATCATTCGTGAGATTGACGATCAGGAACCCAAAGGCACCTTTGACGGACACGCCACCTGCTTTATCTGCTCGGGTTACGAAAAGGCGTTTCTGATCGACTTCAACTACGAATACGAGCCCCTGCCGGGTAAATTCCCATTCCCGGGTATCGGTCCCTTCAGTCTGCTGGGGGATAGCTACTTAAATTACTGGGGCAAAATGTTGTTTAAGTGGGTCTATTGGAACATGATGCTCAAAGGTGTTGAATTGCCCCTGGAGGATCAACTGACATTGGCCGGCAAGCTGCGACACAGCCCGGTAACCGCATAAGGAGGCAGCCATGACAAACGAAGAATTAATTCTGGAGCGACTCGATCGCATCGAAGCCCAGCTGGCTCCGATTACGCAGACTGCCAGCGGCATTAAAGAACTTCGCGATGACGTAATACCTTTGAGCGGGCAGGCGTTTCGCCTTTTAACCCGGGAACTGGAGGACGTGGAATCCGGCTTTCAACTGGAAGATCTGATGGCCCTGCTAAAACGATCGCTGCGCAGCGTCAAGCATATTATATTTGCCCTTGAGCAGATGGAAAATATGGTGGACTTTGTCACCACCATCGAACCCTTGCTTAAATCCTCAGTCCCCAAGGTCATCAATTATCTGGATGACCTCGAACAACGCGGCGTGCTGCGGATTCTCACATCCATGCTGGATGTTCGTGCTAAAATCGCAGCGGCCTACAGCCCGGAGGACATTGATCAAATTGGCGACGGTGCCGTGGTGGCCCTGGGGCTAGCTAAAAAACTCAGCGACCCGAAGGCCGCGGAATTTTTGGAGAAGATTGCCACGCTGCCCTCAAAAGTCGATCTGTCCGGCGCCAAACCGGTGGGCCCCTTCGGCATGTTGAGCGCCTTATCCAGCAAGGAGGCAAGAGAAGGACTTGGCGTATTAATGCAATTGACCAAGGCCATGGGTGAACTGAAAAACGGCGGCAACGGATCATCCCGGGAATCAGAGCCAATTGCCTGATCGTCCATGCGATCTGTGCGAAGCCAATCTTGGGATGACATTCGGGTCAAAGCATAGTACAGTAAATCCCGCGATACAACAGACCGATGACTAAATCGAGGGGAGATTTCCAATGGAAAAACAGATGGTCCAGTGTGAGGACGGGCGGCGCAGGCAGGCTCGCATTCATGGTGTAGCCAAACAGGAAGGGGATTTCAAGATCTGGCCGGCCGGGGTCCGCTTAAAGGGCAAACATGTCGCCGGGGAGGCCTGGTACAGCTACAAAACCAAGACATGGTATTTTTTGGCAGACCCGGAAGGCAAACACGCTCACCTGATGGAACGGTTGAACACCCAGCTAAAAGAAGAGTCCATCAGACAATTCAAGGATCAATTAAGGACACTGCAGTCGCGGCATACGATTGAACAGAAAAAAATCGCCCAACATCGCGCCGCCAAAGATATCATAGATTCTGAAATTGAGACGATCAAGGCCAAAATCGCCCAGCTTGAATCCGGCGCACCCCTGGAGTCCGACCGCCCGCTGGAATATTCGCGTCACGTCAGAAGACAGTGAACCGGACAAGCCGGGATCGAAAATATTCAATCAATAAAAGACCGGCAGGCGAAACAGAGGTTCAGCTTTCGCCTGCCAACCGGTTTTCTAATTAATCCGCCATGAAATATAGCATATGCAGGATTGTATATCGTTTTGATTGCTGTTCATTCATTACGAATCCTGAAGGTCGAGTTCATGCGGTTTCGGTGGTGATTTTCCACGCAGCGCGTCAGCTTTGAAAACTCCCCGATCCCTCGAGAAATTAGGCTTCGAAAATCATAATTGCCCCGGCAACGTTACGCGATTTTTTCTGATAAAATCCACCGGTTGGTAAGAAAGCTTTGCTTTGCGCAAACCTTCATCGTTTAGGTCCTGCTCTCTGTTTACCAGTGCAAAATGTGGCGCCGAATGCGCCAGAAACATCTGGTTGATGGCCTGGTAAATTCCCTTATACTGGGTATCGCCCTTTTCAAAATGGATCACAATGCTATCCCGGGTCAATCTTTCGGCAACCGTATATGCCACCATCACGCCATCTGCCAATATGGCGCCGCCTCGAACCCCGTTAAAATGCTGCCAGTCGCTGAGTATACGGGCAATCGCTTTATTTTCGGCAGAAAGAACTTCAGACGATTCACAATCCCGCCAGGTGCACCAATCCTCCTGCATGCCCAGGGCCTGCTCAATTAACGCAGGCCCGAAATCCAGATAGGTGTAATCATATTTTTTAATAAACTGATTTAGCAGATTTTTCTTTTTGTGATAGCGGTTACCCCTGAGTTCGATCAGGTCGGCAACCGTATACAGGTAATCCCAGTGGCCTCTTTCCTCCACCACCTGTGCCTCATCTCCCATAGCGGCACTCCAGGATTCGGCCAATTTTTGCGGCACACGAATGAAATCCATGCAACTGTCTGCATGATGATCAAATTTATGTTGCCAGTCGATTAAATTCCAGGGGCCCACCGGCGCCCAGAAGAGCACCTCGGGACGCGTTTGTTTGATCCAGACCAAATTTCCTTCCCAGGCCCAGTGCAGACCGTAATCCTCCGCCCAGGCCCAGAGGTTCAAAAAACTGTAGTCGGAAGCAACCTGGGGGCAGTTACCCAATAGTTCCAAATAGTCTTTTTGTTTGTCCAGGCTTATCGGTTCAAAACTTAGATTCATGACGAAGCGCTTCGGCAAATTCCTTTCCGGATTGATATAATTCATCAAGATATTGCGAAAATTTCAAAACATCGTCTGTAAACTCAACACCCCGGTATAATTGAAGGTTTTAAATCTCGAGCACCAGCCCAATCGGGCAATGGTCCGATCCGAAAATTTCATTATTGATGATGGTTTCCTTAACCCAACCGTTGTCGATAATGTCCCGCGTAACGAAAAAGTAATCAATCCGCCATCCGACGTTGCGGTCTCTGGCTTTGAATCGATAGGTCCACCACGAGTATTTTACGGTATCCGGATTATAATGACGAAAGGTGTCAACATATCCATTGGCGATGATGCGGTCAAGCCAGTCTCGCTCAATTCTTAAAAAGCCGGATGTATTTTCGTTGGGTTTGGGATTTTTCAGATCGATCTCGTTGTGGGCCGTATTGTAATCCCCGGTAATGATAAGGCTGCGGCCCTGTTTTTTATATTCATCGGTATAGTTAAAAAATGCCTTGTAAAAATCGAGTTTATACTGCAGGCGCTCTTCGTTCATCTGCCCATTGGGAAAATAGACATTAATAAATATAAAATCATCGAAATCCAATTCCAGTATACGGCCTTCCTGATCATATTTAGGTTCACCGATGCCGTGTTTGATGCTTGCGGGTTTCATTCGACTGTAGGTGGCCACACCGCTGTACCCTTTTTTAACCGTGGAATATGACCAACACGATTCGTATCCTGGGATGCTGCTCATTTCGTCTGTGAGCTGCGGTTCCTGCAGTTTGATTTCCTGCAACGCTACAATATCCGCATTCAACTGCTGGAATGAGCCGAAAAAGTCCTTCTTTATCGCCGCTCGCAGGCCATTTACATTCCAGGAGACCAGCGTTATTTTTTTCTTTTTTTGCGCCATTCTTATCCTCATTTGACTGTATTGCGCGGCAGATCGCAATATTTCTGCCACTAAGAGACCAAGACACAAAGGTTAGAAATTATTCTATTGTTGACGTTTTAATCAGAGACACGCTAAAAATATGATTTCTCTCTATTGGAAAACCAATCGGATCTTTGTGCCTTCGTGTCTTAGTGGCTCAACTTTTGCGGCAGATTTAGTCACCCACCAACCCGTGAATCCTGCCGGCTAATACACGGTTTGAGGTTTTCTTCAACACACTGGAAATTGAACGTATACACTCCTTGATAATAGCCGTTTTGGGTCGTGGAGATCCCAGTTGCGCATCAATGGATTTCAAATCAGCCATCAATTCGGTCAGGGAATCAAAATCCAACCCCAGAGTACCGGTTTGATCTTTAATCTCTGAGACAATTTTCTCAAGTGCTTGCCGGCTGGCAGAATTTAGCAGCGGTTCCCCCCCGAGTTTGGATGACTCGCCAACATCCGCGGCCAGTGGCCCGATTAAATTTTGCATCATCTCAGATCCGGCGGCGCTGATTCCAATGCCACCGGAAAGCGTTCTAATTTCAACCATCTGCAAACCCATCAATTCTTCGGCCACCCTGGAGGCAACACCCCGCTCCAGGCCCAACCGGCCGCCAATATCATACATGGATACCTGCACCGACTGATCACCGCGGGTCTGCTCAAACAACTGGATCATAAACTGCTGTCCGGTTTCACCCAGTTCAATGTTTATCATAGTTACAGTTTATCCCTTCTTTCTGGTGGCCGGGATTGAGCATCCAATAGCCAGCCCCCGGCTACCAGAATCGAGTATCCACCTATTGCCCCACAACTGCTTGAATTGCATCTTTAAGGTGCGGATAGCGAAATGAAAAGCCGTGGCTTAACAGTTGATCCGGCACGGTACGCTGACTGGCCAAAAATACGTCGCCGAATTCACCCATTGCAAGGCGAATTAAAAAAGCCGGCGCCGGCATGACGGCTGGACGCTTTAAAGCCTTTCCCAGGGTTTTAGCCAGGTCACGATATCGTATCGGATCGGGGGCACAAAAATTTACCGGACCGTTGATCCGATCATTTTCAAGTATAAATTGCACAGCTGCCATCAGGTCAACCAGATGTATCCAGGGAAACCATTGATTCCCGCTTCCCATGGAACCGCCGACAAAAAATTTAAAGGCCGGGATCATTTTGGCCAGGGCACCGCCGTCTTTCTCAAAGACTACGCCAAATCGCATAACGACAACCCGAAGGGCCTTATCAGCTGCCTGCAAGGCCTCTTTTTCCCAATCCACCGACACCCCGGCCAAAAAGTCATCACCGGGATTCTCATCCTCTTTGAGGAGATCGTCACCGCGACTGCCGTAATATCCGGCGCCGGAAGCGCTGCACAGTATGATGTTTTTACCCCGCGGCAGGGACGCTACCACATTGCGTGTGGTTAAGATACGGCTTTCATAGATTTGCTTTTTATAACCTGCGGTCCAGCGTCTGAATATAGTTGTTCCGGCCAGATTAACAATGGCATCTGCATCCTCAAATTCTTGTTGCCAATCGCCCGGTCGGGTGGTATCCGCTGAAACATACTTGTAGCCCTTGTGATGGATCCGATGGTGATCGGCAGATCGGCCCACCCCAGTGACCCGGTGCCCCCTGCTCAGCAAATACTCCGAAAGGTGGGTTCCGACAAAACCGGAACCGCCGGTGATGACAATTTTCATGAATTATCCCCTCTCCCGGGGAATTTAACACGGATCAAATTGATTTAAGGACTCATCGTATGTAGCCTAGCGGGATTTGTCAACATGGGACAACTATTTCACTGACGAAAACTGATATGAATGGTAGCGATGAGGTCCTGCCGGATGGGGACTTAGCAGGTTTGAGGGCGATTGAGGCATGTGGGACAAAAGCCGATGAATTCAAGCTTATGCCCGATGATTTTAAAATCGGTATTCTCTGTCAGCTCATGGGTGACACAGACATCGAAGCCGGGTGGGGAATCAATTACCCGGTTACAGTCAAGACAACGGATATGGTAATGGTCTTCCGCCACCCCGTCGAATCTTTTGGGACTGCAGCCGAGCTCGAGTTTTTGAATTTCGCCGTTTTCGGAAAGAATTTCAAGGTTGCGATATACGGTTCCAAGGCTGATGCGAGGAAGACGTTTGCGGACCATTTCATATATCTCATCAGCACTGGGATGTGTATTTACTTTACGAAGTTCTTCCAGGATGACCTGACGTTGCCGCGTCATCCGCAGGCTTGGTTGATTTAGCAAACCGGCAACCTCCTATAATAGGATGAAAGTGTAGTATTTCGCCTTAGCGACCTGTGTCAAGAAAAACCGAACGCGTTGCGTGGTGCGAGCTTAAATTTAATTTGCCATTAAGCACATGGGCCAGTCGACATTTAAAAAAGATTATTCTCTCGCCCAGGCTAACATCCCGCTCCGCGGGGCTTCGTTAGAGCCCACAGAGATAGATACTCGGTGTGCTCTGCGAGCTCTGTGAGAGACTTAAAAAAACTGGATCTATATCGAGTAACTATGTTTCTCCTTAATAATTTAAAGTCTTAACCCGAACCCGTATCTCGTATCCCGCAACTCGCAACGCGTACCCCGCACCCCGCAACCCGCACCCCGCAACCCGCACCCCGCACCCCGCAACCCGCACCCCGCAACCCGCAACCCGCAACCCGCAACCCGTACCCCGCAACCCGCAACACGCAACCCGCAACCCGCAACCCGCAACCCGCAACCCGCAACACACGTCATCGATCATCAAGCGCGGTCCATTCACAAACATCAGGGCCGCAATAATCCCCGATATAATCGGATTCGGGTCGATAGAGCATCGGTTTGGGTGCGGCACCCGCAAATTGTTCCTCGATGATATGGGCACACCATCCTGCAATACGGGCAACAGCAAACACCGGTGTAAAAAGATCCACCGGGATTCCCATGGAATAATACAGCGAGCCGCTGTAGAAATCTACATTGACGTAAATGTCTCTGTTTTTGCGCTGCCGGAATTCTGCTTTGCCTGTTTTTTCGAGCAATGTCGAGATTTCGTACCACCGGGTTTCACCGGTTTTGCCTGCCATCGTTTTTATCATGTCCACCAGGATGGGGGCACGAGGATCATCGGTATCGTAGACAGCATGTCCCAGACCAAAAATCACCCGGCCGGCATCAAATTCCTGATTAACGTATCCATGGACCTTGTCCGGCGATCCAATTTTAAACAGCATCTCCATGACCCTCGCATTGGCACCGCCATGTAAATCCCCGGATAAAGAGCCGACGGCAGATGCAACCGCCGCATACATATGGGCCCGGGTTGAAGCAACCTCCCGGGCGGCAAATGTTGACGCATTAAAGGAATGCTCAGCGTGACACACCAGCGCGACATCAAGAAAACGGGCCACTTCGGGGTCGGGAACTTCGCCGCTCAACATGTATAAAAAATTAGCCGCGTGATCCAGCTCCGCTAATGGTGGGACCGGTTCTTGGCCATTGCGAATCCGATGCCAGGTAGCGACAATTGCGGAAAATTTGGGTATCAGTTGGGTGGCCATGCGCAAGGAAGCATCCATGGATTGATCTCTTTTAATTACATCTTCATCATGCTGCGCCAGCATAGGCACCGCTGCCTGCAAGACATCCATCGGCATTGAATCTTTGGGCATGGTTTGCAGGGCAGTAATCACCTCAGGCGGCAATCCCTGGTGCGCACGGAGGCGAACCTTGAACGCTTCAAGTTCAGCGATGTCGGGCAGTTTCTCATAAAGCAGCAAATAAGTAACTTCTTCAAAAGTTGCATTTTTTGCCAGATCCTGCACGAGGTAGCCCCTGTAAATCAACCGCCCGTTGGCACCATCAACTTCACATATGCGCGATTCAGCGATTACGACTCCCCGCAGACCGGTATTTAAAACGGGTTTGCATTCTTCCATTTTCCACCTCTCAACGGTTTTTAAGCCTGTACAAATTGGCCTGGATAAAGTTTATGACTGTTTAAAAAAATTGGGCGCTACAAAAATGGTTTTTTTTAGAAGTAATGTCAAGAGACAAATCTCATATCTGAATTTTTACGTAAATAACTCACCGCAAAGTAGGAGATCTATTTACCCTCATTAACCTGGAGCGATAATTGTTGCTTTAAATTCAGATATTAAAATGTCATCTTGTCCGGAGGGCGGCGTTCCGGAACATAGTCATGGGGTACCTGACCGTCATTCCATTCTTTCGAAACGTAGAGGTTGCAATAGCAACTGCCGAATTCTTCAATATCAGGGACACTGTAGACGCAGGGGCAAATTATGTCCCGATCGGCGTCCCGGTCGCTACTTACCAGGCGACAAGGGCAGCCCATATACCCGTATCGCTCTTTATTTATAAGCAGTGCTTCTAAAAGTTCAAATGTTCTTTCTTTATCCTTGTTGAAATAATATCCTTTGGCTTCCTGAACCTTCTTCATTCTATCATAAAGCTCTTGTGCATCCATCACATTCCCAATGCCTCCTTGATTTCCTTTTCCTTGAATCCGACGATAACCTTTTCACCGATGATAATGGTGGGAAAAGAACAGCGCGGGTTAAACTTTTTGACATCCGCAATGATCGCTTTTCTTTCATCGCCTTTGAGCAGATCCACATCGACAAATTCGTATTTGATGGTGCAGCCATCTATAAATTTTTTGGTTGCTCTACAATGGCTGCAGGTACTCAGCGAAAATATTTTGACCTCCGGGTTCGTCATTAGATCATCCTTTCATAAATTAGAAAATTACACTGGCGTGAAAGCAGGCTTTTAATTCGTGCTCATCCGGATATTATAACGGGCATAAATTAGCCGGAAACGATGACAAACGATTAGAATTATACAATTTTATATAATCTTTTACCATAGCAGAAAATACATTCTATTTATATAAAAATATTCAACCGGACAATATTAGAGCGGCCCATCGAATACAATCAAAAACAATCAAAATTTGTACCAAATTATATGAGAATTTTTTGCAATCAAGAAAACTTCATCATTCAAGAGTCTTAATCGAGATTCGATACCAGCTTCCCGGTTGCTTCGCCCTTATGAGACGGATGAGACACTTGATTAGTATTTTGCAATTTCCGAGTTAAAAAATTGCAAAAATCGGTTGGATGCCGTTTATTTTTTTTTACAGTGACTCTTTGATCACACGTGATGCAAATAATAATCCATTAACTATATGTTTTAACTATATTATTTAAATTTGATGAAATTCAAAAATCTGTTTATAAAATCCTTGAATTTCCATCTTGCAAAACGTCAAATTGTCTCAATAACTTCTTGATACATACATGTATCCCAAGACAACATGCTATTGATTTTTCGGTTAACAACTCTATTTTTAACTGATAAACGTTATTTAATAATTCTGATTTATATACATTATTAGGCGGTTACGCCGACAGCACTTTAAATCTCGATTAATTTAGTATGGTATTAAACCTGGCACGAAAATTGTTATTACTGTAATTATATATTAAAAGTTTGAAAAATTGCCGGCAAACTGAATCTTAAGCTGGTCTGACGTTTAAATCAAATCGATTGTCAGTATTAATTATCTGTCCTTATTTCACTATCCAAACTGAATTTTTATATTCTCGTTTTTATGAAAATTCAGCCGAATTAACCCATTTTTCAATTAATCTAACAAGGGAGGCAATACATGGCTGAAAAAAAAGTGAGCTCCGCCAAAACGGAGATTGATATCAATTCTGTAACCATCTGTGATGCTACCGCCCAAATGCTACACAAAGCTCGCAGAGACGGTGTCGAAACCGCTTTTGATCGCACGGCGAATATGAAAGCCTGTCCCATCGGGGCCCAATCGGCCTGCTGCAAACACTGTTGTATGGGACCATGCCGTCTGAATGCCAAGGATCCATATTCCAAGGTGGGGGTATGCGGCGCCACCATCGATACCATCATGGCTCGAAATTTTGCGCGCATGGTCGCAGCCGGCACTTCGGCCCATACTGATCATGGTATGGGTATGCTCGATCTTTTTCGCGATGTATTGAATGGCAAAATCAAAGACTATAGCATCAAAAACCCGCTCAAGCTGATTGAAGTCGCCAAATCAATCGATATCGAAACCGAAGATCGCGAAATCAAAGACATTGCCATGGATCTCTACCATGAACTCGAACGTACCTATACCCAGGTGGACGGAGAAATTCCATTCGCCAAACGGGTCCCGGCCAAAACCCTGGAAACCTGGCGCAAAGAAGGTATTGTTCCGCGTGGTGCCATGCGCGAAATTATGGAGATGATGCACCGCTCGGCCATGGGCGTGGACCAGCACTATGAAAATATCACCAAACAGTGCAGCCGCACAGCGCTGGCCGACGGCTGGGGCGGTTCCATGGTCGCCACCGAAATATCCGACATCCTGTTCGGCACGCCATCGCCGGTGGCCGTCGAGGTCAACATGGGGGTTTTAAAGGAAGACCAGGTCAACATCATCATTCACGGCCATGAACCCAATCTGTTTGAGTCCATCGTCGAATCGGTCAATGAACCGACCCTGATCCAGGCCGCCAAGGACGCCGGCGCCAAAGGCCTCAACCTGATCGGCATGTGCTGCTCGGGCCTGGAAATGTTTGTCCGTCACGGCGTCCCTCACGCCGGCAACTTTATGTCCACCGAGACCATTCTGGTCACCGGTGCGGTGGATGCCATGGGCGTGGATGTCCAGTGTATTAAGCAGGGTCTGGTTAAAGTGGCCGACTGTTACGGCACACCGCTGATCACCACCAATCCGCGGGCCCACATCGAAGGTGCCACGCATATCGAGTTTCACGAGCACGATCCCAAGGGCTGCACCGATGAGATCGTCATTCAAGCCATCGGTCGTTTCAAAAACCGCAGTATGCCGATTGAAATTCCGCAAATCGTCAACACCGGCGTCCACGGTTTTTCCCACGAGTACATCAACTATATGCTGGGTGGCACGTTCCGGGCCTCATACACACCGCTCAATGACAACATCATCAACGGCCGCATTCGCGGTGTCGCCGGTGTTGTCGGATGCACGAATCCCAGGATGAAGCAGGATTGGGTTCATGTGGAACTGGTCAAAGAATTGATTAAAAATGACGTGCTGGTGGTCCAGACCGGATGTTCTCAAATTGCTTTGGCCAAAGCCGGTTTGACGACCCCGGAAGCGGCGCATCTGGCCGGTCCGGGCTTAAAGGAAGTATGCGAAACCGTCGGAATGCCGCCGGTACTGGGCTGCGGTGCCTGTGTGGATAACAGCCGCATATTGATTGCCGTTTCTGAAATGGTCAAAACCGGGGGATTGGGAGAAAGCATTGCCGATCTGCCGGTGGCCGGATGTGCACCGGAATTCATGAGCGAGAAAGCGATCGCAATCGGGCAGTACTTTGTGGCCTCAGGTGTCTATACTGTATTTGGTGTGACCTTCCCAATTGTAGAAGGCACCAAGTTCCACAAACATCTGTTTGAAGAGCTTGAAGAACGCGGTATGGGAAAATGGGGATTTGCAAAGGATCCTTATGAAATTGCAAGAATGATGATTGCGCATATCGACAAAAAACGCAAACAACTGGGCATCGACAGAGCCAGAGAACGCGTTCTGATGGATATGTCCGACCGTCGTGAGATGGACGCGGCCTAGGTCAGAGCGGTAGGGAACTTAGTTCGCTTCGCTCATCCGCCGGAAGCGGAAAATAATGGAATCCCGCTGAATAGCGGAAATGGAATATTGGGACCATTGGTGTTGCATCTGGTTGAAAAATAATACGGTTCATGGGAAAAACAAACCATGGATCGAAAAAACATCAACAGAGGATTTAAAAAACTGCGGGTCTGGCAAGATGCTGTGTCCCTCTATGTCTTGGCCTGTAAAATATCCGTTATCATATTACGGCCATACCTGCTGTGCATCCCGCCCGGGCGGGATTCGTAGCTCAATACAAACGGTGGCTCAGACCACAGGGACCGGGGTATTGGAATACTGGAATGATGCAAGGCTGGGACAATAGACACGTTATCTATTTTTTGACCATTATTCCATGATTCCATCATTCCATGTGGGCGGCACAAAACCAGTGTCGTTAAAAGCTGCATGATTTCAATATATTATAGAAATTTCGAGACGTTTTTAATTGAAAAGGGGCTCCCGATTGGGGCCCCTTTTCGATTTTAGTTTTCGACACCCAGCTCGCTTTTTAGCCAGTCTTTGACATCGTCCTCGAGCGCATAAACCCCTTTCAGCTCACAGACATCCTTTTCATACTGTGACGGCAATTCAAATTGCGCCAGTTCAACAGCTTCCTCCGAATTGCGACGGATTAAATAAATAAAGTAGGGTTTGCGCCAACAATTTACCACAAAATAGGTAGAGTAATCACTTTTAGAACGTATTGTGTATTTCCCACTGCCCCAATCCGTATTGCCCCATTCCAGATAAAGTTTGACTGCTTCCTCAGGACCAAGATCCCAGCTGATCTCATTGATCAAATCGTCTTCTTTTTTCAGTTCTTCCAGTGACAGCATGTAAACCTCCTTTAATGACATCCGGTTAGGTATTTTTAATGATATCAGATAGTTCAGGGTGATCAGGTAGGAAGCGGTATAGTGTGGCCCGGCCGACACCCAGTAATTTGGCTGCTTTGGCTTTGTTGCCGCCGGTTTTAATTAAGGCTGCGCGCACCCCCTCTGAATTCAATTTTTTAGCCGGCCCTCTGCGGATACAGGTATTTTCAACTTCCCGTAGCTCAATTGGCAAATCATCCGCGTCCAGGGTGTTGGCACTGCATTTGACAAAGGCAAACTGGACGGCGTTTTGCAATTCACGAACATTGCCCGGCCACTGGTAGTCCAGCATCAAAGACATTGCCCTGGCAGAGACATTGAGAGGATCGCGACCATAGCGTTCAGCGGCCTCCTTCAGAAAACGCTCGATTAACAGGGGAATATCAATTTTACGTTCGCGCAGAGGCGGCATATGAATTGGGATAACATTGAGCCGGTAATAGAGGTCTTCGCGAAATTGCCCCTTTTTGACGGCTTCCTTAAGATTTTTGTTCGTTGCGCTGATTATTCTGACGTCGACTGATAGGGTTTGTTCACCACCGACCCGTTCAAATTGGTTTTCCTGCAAAAACCGTAAAAGCTTGGCCTGCATATTGTTAGATAGCTCGGCCACCTCATCTAAAAAAACCGTCCCCCCATCGGCCAACTCAAAGCGGCCTTTCTTGTCCCGAATGGCTCCGGAAAAAGCCCCCTTGACGTGCCCGAAAAGCTCGCTTTCGATGAGACCCTCCGGTAATGCACCACAGTTAATGGGTACAAAAGAGGCCCCGTTGCGCGAACTTTCATTGTGGATGGCATAGGCGACCAATTCTTTGCCGGTTCCGGTTTCGCCGGAAATGTGAACCGGATAATCATAGGCGGAAACGTCTCGGATATGCTTGAAAATTTTGTACATCTTGTGATCCTGACCGATAATGTTGCCGAAGCTTGTCAGCTTGCCGGCTTGCAACTGCAGACTGAAAAGATCCGTAATATCTCGGAAGGATGTCAGGACCCCGACCAATTCACCGTCGTCGCCCTTCATGCTGGTAATGCTCATTTCCACCCGGCGCGACTCGCCGCTTCGGGTTGTAATCGAAAGGGTATTTTCGGAACTTTCAGTCATATCCGGCACCTTATCACTAAATCGGCAGCGCCCGCCGCAAAAAGGATGCCCAAATGCCTCATGGCAATCTTTGCCCAGAACATCTTTTCGACTGTACCCTGAAATACGTTCGGCCTCCTGATTGAAGAAAAAGATGCGTCGACTCATATCATGGGCAATAATCCCTTCCTTGAGATTGTCCAGGACATGCTCCAGGTTATCGCGATGGCACATTAAATTTTCAAGTGCGAATTCGGACATAAATAATCCGTCCTTAAAGAGCAGGTTCCCGTCGCTCTTTTATGGCTGCTAAATAAGGTGAATGACGATGCCAAAAGGCATATTACCATTAAGCAGCATCAAGTATCAAGTTTCCAGTAACAAACTCCCAGCATCCAATATCCCGCAGGCTGAAGACTGAAGTCAGAATACAGAATTCATTAGCCGTGCGCCGAATGCCGTGCGCCTTGCGCCTGTCCGTTCTATCCAGCATCAAGTATCAAGCCGGTTTCCGGTACGCTATAAAGCACCGGGTATTTTCCGATTTAATTTAATCCCGACTAGATCAATGGCAACATCATAGATCAAAACCTCAACTCCCCGCTTAACGGCCCGCCGCAATCCTTTGCCGTAGTCGGGATCAATCTGATCAGCCGGTTCGAAAACCCTGGCATCCATTCGCTGAATGAAATAGAACATAACGCTGCGGCAGCCGGATTTTACGAGCCTCTCGAGTTCATTGAGATGTTTGAGCCCTCTGGTGGTGACGGCATCCGGAAATTGGGCAAGACCGTCATGGACCAGGGTACAATTTTTAATTTCAACGTAGCAATGATCTTTTCGACCGTTGCTCAGGCGCAGATCGATGCGAGAATTGCTGCCGATTTTAACTTCGCGTTCAACCGTTTTATAACCAGCCAGCTCATGTATTAAACCCGCCTGGGCGGATTGGAAAACCAATCGATTCGGTACCAGGGTATTCACCCCAACCAGCGAAGTCGGCATTTCAATGATTTCCCAGGTGTATTTTAACTTGCGCTTCGGGTTGTCATGCAGAGATAAATATACCGGTTGTCCCGAATCGGAGCAGCCCGCCATGCTTCCGGTGTTCGGACAATGGGCCGTGACGATCTGACCATCATCCAATTTGATGTCTGCCAGAAACCGCTTGTAGCGCTTTATCAAAATCCCCCGAACAAGCGTCGGCCATTTCAGCAACCCCTTCTGATCGGTATGTTTCTTTTCACGCATCGAGAAATAAAAAATCGAGGTATCAATTTAGGTTTTTTCAAGGGGCCACGAATTAACATCAATTTTCACGAAAATATTTTTCCCATTATAAATTCCTCAGCTTTTGACCATTGAAATAATTCGTGGTCATTCGTGTTAATTCGTGGCCAACTAGTTTATCACTTGGTCAAATCCCGAATTCGCATCCTTCTTTCCTTATGTCCGCATTCCGACTTCCGAATTCAATCAGCCTCTCAATTCGATTTTAAATACTTTTCTTCTATAAAATCTGCCAGATTGTCTATATCCTCCAGGCCAAATACGGGCTGCTCTATTTCAAGATCGGCATCCGTAACAACAGCAACCAGATGGCCGTCTTCCTTGAGAAGCGCATCGCCGTGCCTGGCTGCCCGAACCACCTCAATTTTGGGTTTGCGAGCGCCTTTATACCCTTCGGCAATCACCAGATCCTGATCGTCAAAATAGTCCAGCAGGCTTTCCAGGGTTCCCTGATGATCATTTTTAACCATCGCAATTTTTCCCGGGGATGCGATAATAACCGCTTCAGCGCCGGCATCTTTGTGGCGCCAGCTATCCTTGCCGGATTTATCAAAATCAAAAATATGGTGTGAGTGTTTGATGGTCCCGATCCTGTAGCCTTTATTTTTGAGCACTGGAATCAATTTTTCAATCAGTGTGGTTTTACCGGATTGTGATCGACCGACAATGCAAATAACCTGCGGCATATTGATCTCCCTGCCTATAAGGATTCTCCATTCAGACCAAAGATGGATTGTAGTTCAAAAAGTGGATAAATTAATGTAAGGACGAAAACTATGTTGCAAAAGACATATTGTCAAGAATAACCCTGACCCGCCACTAAGCTCCCGTCATTTAACAAGGGAATTGACTGATATTACCCAAATTGCCTGTTTGATAATGATGATGACAATTTCAAATCAAATCCCAAAAAAATTTCAACGGCCCTTGCGCCCCCGGTGAACCAAAATATGGTTTCTATTGATAACCAGGTTTTAATGATTAAAATTCTAATTACTTTGGCGGTCAATTCCGGCCTCTGGACCTTGAACCGTAAACGGCTATACCTTTTCCGACATATGAATTCATGACTGCATTGCTTGAAATCAAAAATCTGGTCAAAAAATACAAAGATGTTGTTGCAGTTGACGATATCAGCTTTGCCATTGATCAGGGGATCTGTTTCGGATTGCTGGGGCCCAACGGTGCCGGCAAAACCACCACCATCGAGGTAATTGAAGATGTGATCAAGCCCACCTCAGGCGAAATTTTCTACAAAGGCAAGTCGCGTTCGGGTTCCTTCAAAGATGAGGTCGGCATCCAGTTTCAAAGCACCGCCCTTTTATCGTTATTGACCGTGCGCGAAACCCTTGAGACCTTTCAGAACCTGTATCAGAAAAAGGCCGCCATCGATGATTTAGTGCAAATGTGCTATCTGGCAGAATTTCAAAATCAATACAATGACAAAATCTCCGGTGGTCAGCGTCAACGCTTTTTGCTAGCCCTGGCGCTGATCAACCGGCCCGAATTATTGATTCTGGATGAACCGTCGACCGGTCTGGATCCCCAGGCGCGACGAAACCTGTGGAATCTTGTTCAGCAAATCAAAAAAGAAGGCAAAACCATCATTCTGACCACTCATTACATGGAAGAGGCGCAACATCTTTGCGATGAAATTGCCATCATGGACTACGGTAAAATTATTGCTCGCGGCAGCCCGGCAGCGTTGATCAGAAACCACAGCCCGGAAATGACCGTCATTCTCCCCAAATATCAATTCCTGCTAAAACCGAATCGATTGTCTCTGCCCATCAGGGAAGTAAATGACGCCATCGAGTTAAAAACCAATGATGTTAACGCGTGCCTCAATTCGCTGATGACACATGGGATCAACCTGTCGGATCTCACGATCAGGTCTCCCAATTTGGAAACGGTGTTTTTAAATTTGACCGGACGGCAATTGCGAGATTAAGGATGAATTTCAAAAGATTTTGGACGCTGCTCAAAGCCAGAAATCGCGAGTTTTTCAGGGACCGGGCGGCTTTTGGCTGGAATTTTCTGTTTCCGTTTTTAATTGTCGCCGGATTCGGCGTTATTTTCGGCGGCCAATCATACACCGAGTATAAAATCGGTCTTTTCCCGCATCCGGAATCCCAAGTGCGACTCGATCAGATTGAGCTACCTGACACCTTCCGCAATATGCGCTACCTCAAATTTATCGGCTTTCCGACCGAGGCCAACGGGTTGGATAAACTGAAGCATCATAAAATCGATTTTTTGCTGAAAAGCGGCCGGCCGCCCTATAAATATTATGTCAGCGACGAATCGCCCAAGGGCTATGTTCTGGAGCAAATGTTTATGGCCAGTCTGGTGCCGCCGGAAACCAGGATGCCGGCTGAAAAAAAAGAAATTAAGACCAGCGCCATTCGCTATATTGACTGGCTGTTTCCGGGGATCCTGGCCATGAATATGATGTTCAGCGCTTTGTGGGGGGTCGGCTATGTGGTCGTACGGTATCGTAAAAACGGGGTATTGAAGCGGTTAAAGGTGACGCCGTTGACCGCCTTTGAATATTTATCGGCCCAGGCGTTATCGCGTATATTCTTGCTGATGTTCACACTGACCGTTGTGTGGACAGGATGCGATTTGATCTTCTCATTTACGGTATTGGGATCTTATATTGATCTGTTTCTGGTCTTTGGTTTGGGCAGCCTGAGTCTTACGGCGCTGGGGTTGGTGCTGGCCTCCAGGGGGACCAGTGAAGAGTTTACAACCGGTATCCTAAACTTCATTTCCTGGCCCATGATGTTTTTGTCCGAAGTCTGGTTCTCGCTGGAAGGTGCGCCCCAGTGGGTTAAAAGCGCCGCCCAAATATTTCCCCTCACCCATCTTCTAAAAGCCGCACGCAAAATCATGCATGATGGTGCCGGGTTAGCGGATATCAGCCTGGAAATCATTATCCTCTCCCTGATGACATTCGCATTTCTTACCATCGGCGCATCAATGTTTTCCTGGAATAAATAAATATGCAAGTCCTAAACGGTTGCCTGGCAAGTTTTTACGGTTTTATCTTTGGGGATAAATTCCTTGGTAAAATGGCTGGAGTGAATGACGGCACCGATTTTTAAATAAAGAAAAATAGGAATCAGGGCCAGGTGCACGGATTCAAGAGGCATCTGATCGTGTATTCCAATAAATAAATAGGCCATTAATACAGCCAGACCGATTTCCAGCAGGGCATCCAAAACTCCAAGCAAATATTGCCGGATATAAAAATAGCCTCCGCCAGGAATGAGGATTGCACTGAGGGCGGCGACAAGTTTGCTTTTAAATTGGAGCTGGCATTTTCCGCATTTATTCTTCCCCTCTGCGAGTCTGTGCGTGCAGCGCGGGCAAAGGTGAATTCGGGCGGACAGCTGCCCTTTCGTGCCGGAAAGTGGTATCTTTTTCTTGAGTAAGGACCTGATTTTTCTTCTTTCGGTACCGGCAATAGCGCTAAATTTCTCGATTCTTTTATTACCGGCCCGCTCATACCGAACAATAAGGCTTCCCCCCTTGAGTTCGACGGATTGACATCCGGCATAGGCCACCTGGGCAATCGAATTATTATAATTATAGTTGGCGGTCGCCGGGATATGGAAAATGCGATAATTCGTGAAAACAAATATAGATCGGTTAAGATAAACAAAAACAAAACCGGTAAGATATTGCGCCAGGGAATGAAGCGGTGAATAACCGGTGGTTATGACTAACACGTGCTCGCCTTGTTTTAAAAAGGGCTTTAAAAAAGAAATTTTGACAATTAATTTCCGCTGTCGCTTTTCAACTCGCTTTTTGTAAATATCTTTATGGTTGGAGAACAGAACCTCGCGATCGACCGGGAGTCCGAATATTTTGGGACTCAGGAAACCGACAGGTTCAAAAGCTGCTTCTGCCATCTAAAAGTTCCTTTCAATAATGCGCTGTTTCCATCGATGGTATTAAAGGCGCCGATTCGGACAAAAAACATGAATTCTGCTAGAATCTCGATATATTATCATCGGTATGACAGGGATAATTCTTGAGTAAAATTTTTGACGGGTGGCAAATGAAGGCAACGGCAATGGATGGGCTTGGATACTTTATTTATCAGCAACCAGAAGACCGGAGTCATTGGGGGAATTTAACGGAATCCGGCGGATATTTTTCACTCCGGCTGCCAGCAGCATATCGGTAAGCTGCTGTTCGGAATACGATTGGCCTGAATCTGTGCCCAACAGCATATTCAAGGAAAACAAAGCCGGGAAAAGGGGGCCGTCCATGTTGTTATTTAAGATAAATTCGTGAATAATAATAGAACCTTGTGGATCTAACGCATCGACTGCTTTTTGTATTATCATACGGCATTCTTCAGGCCCTTCCCCATGCAAAATATGCGACAACCAGGCCACGTCGTAACGCCCTTCAACGGGATCTGTTAGATAATTTCCGTCTATAAAATTGATCCTATCGGCTAGATTAAACTGTTTGATGATTTTTTCAGCAAACGGTCGAGTGGTCGGCAAATCATACACCTCAGCACGCAGGCCGGGGTTGTTCAGGCAGAAATGGATGGCATAGGTTCCGGGACCACCTCCCAGATCAAGGAGATGTTTTCGCGTTGAAAGGTCGATCTGGGGCACCAATTTGGGTGCCAGTCCCATGGCCATGTTGAACATCCCCAGCAAAAAGCTTTCACGCCATTCTTCTTTACTAAAAGAAGATCGGCTGCGGACGGGCATGCCGGACTGCACCGCCTGATCCAACTTCGACCAGGACTCCACCAGGTGGTGATGGTGCATAATTATATGACCGATATATTGGGCAGAATTTTTTGAAAGAAAATTTTGACCGGAAGGAGTGTTGGCGTATATCCCATCAACCTTTACCAGCAGCTCCATGGCGGCCAGGGCATCCAGCAGCCGTTCTACACCTCGCTGAGGAGCATTTAGCTGCCGGCTGATCTCAGTTCCGGCAAGCTGCCCGTCACCGATGGCGCTAAACAGATCCAGTTTAACAGCTGCATGCAGCACCGCTGTCTTCCAGTAAAAACCGGATATCTCAAGCAAATCACCCGGGTTCCATTGTCGTGAGGTCATCGCCTACTCTTCACTCATTTCTTTGGCAAGCTGTTGCGATGTCATGGTCCAAAAAGGAGTGCCATCTTTCGTCAAACGAACTTTTAGGATGTCAGTATCAGGATCCTTTTTTACTTTTGAGGCCATGAAAATGTCTTTGCCGTTGACCTCGGCCCAGACGCCTTTTACCTTGATGCGCTCATTTTTCTTTAATCGAATTTCACTGGGTTTACGGTACCAGGTCGGACAGAGGTGTATTTCATGTATATAGGCCCCCTCTCTTACATCCAGAGCCGTTGCCGGCGACATCCCGGGCATCGGTACGACTTCCTTGACACGAACAACATAGGCCCTGATCTTTTCAAATTCGCGAACATCATAGAGCTTGTTATATGGATCATCGATTCCCCAACCTTGCATGTCGCGTTGCTCCTCAGCCTGGAGCCAACTAATCCCAATAACCAAAGAAAGTGAAATCATCAATATTAATTTTCCGATTTGTATAGACGAAGATTGCATGTTTACCTCCTATGGAATCGATTCAACTAATTTTACAATCGAATTTCGTGTTGTTTTTATTTCCATATATTATATCTATTGATTCGGTATTTGCAACTAAGAAAAATGGCGTCAGGGTTAAGACGTATTGGTATCGGGTTTTGTTTACAATAGGATTTTGATACCTGATTTTTTCAGGACGGATTAATTAGAATAAAGCAACTCCCCTTCGCCATATACTGCGACCGGGTAATTTGTCAGATCAAACGGATCGCCGCTCCAGCAAATGAATGAGGCCCACTTTCCTTTGGTAAGGGTGCCGAGCTGTTTATCAATTCCCAGTATCCTGGCATTTTGGCGGGAAACCAGCTCGATGGCCTGTTGTTTGGACATACCCGCTCTCACAAACCAGCGGGTTTGCAAAAATAACTGGCGGGCGAGGGTAACCGGATGGTCGGTCATTAAACCGAATTGTACCCGGGAAGATATCAAATGGCGGATATTGCGCCAATCTTCATGTTTTAATTCAACTTTGTAGGCGAAGCAGTCGACCGGACCGTAAACGACGGGTATCTTTCGCTTTTTCAATTCCTGAAATATTTCAGCCTGGTGAACGTCCATGGCATGTTCGACGGTCAGTTTAATTTTAAAATTATCCACCAGCCGCAGCAGGGCTGCAATGTCATCGATCTTATGGACATGGGCCCGCAGACGGACTTTGCCGTTCAGCAAATCCAGCAACACTTTGTCTTCGGCGGTAAACGTGATATCCTCTTTTTTGCTGCCTCTGGCCTTGCGGTACTGTTGGTCTTTCCGGCGCACTTCAGACAGCCTGCCGCGCAGAATGGCCATTGCCCCCATGCGGGTAGTGGGGCGTTGGCCTTTCCAGCTGTGAGTGGACATGGGATTATAACCAAAGGCCGCTTTTAGACCGGCTCGAGTAATGAGCGCAGCCGTACTGTCTTTGGCATAGTTGCGAATTACGGCTGACTGCCCCCCAACGATATTGCCGCTGCCCGGTACCACACATGAATACAGCACGCCGGATTCGACTGCATCCCTGAAAGCTTTATCATCCATTTGAACCGAATCCAGGGCATCCGAAAGGGCCAGAATCGAATCAAGCTGATCGTTTGCTTCACCCTCACGGCTCGGTTCACCGGAACGTTCCATACCGATGTGGCTGTGGGGATCGATAAACGCCGGGGTCAATACGTTAACTTTGCCAAGTAACTGACTTTGGGCGGTTTTTGATATGCCGGTAATTTTTTGGCCGTTAAAAACAAGATAGGCGTGGGAGACAATTGATTTTCCGGTGTAAATAGTTTCGGCAAAAATACACTTCATTGAAACCTCCTTGTTACTGATGGAATATTTTCAATTGAATAAGATACCCCGGTTCGGCTGACTTCGACAGGCTCAGGCCCTGTCGAGGGGAGCTTGTCGATGGCTGAACGGTGATCTTTGGATCGTTGAACGCCAGCGCGTCTATCTGGTGAAAGTCCTTTTGACACGCTGTGAAAATAGAAAATACGTAATCCAGATAGTGCTGGCAACCAGCGTTCGCACGAAATTGATGATTGGCCCCATGTTGGTCGGATCGGTCGTTGCAAGGATTGATTGGGTGAAATAGCAATCAAGGCCAACGAATATGAAATTGGAAGCTAAAAATATAATCGCCAATCTGGGTACAAATTTACGCTGCTTAAAAAAGAAGACAACCACGCAAATTGATAAAATAAGAAAGCACCCATTGCCGACCAGTTCCGCGATCAATAACGGAGCCCAAAATGGGTGATATGAAACTGAACCCGGTATTGTCAGTTGAGGCCAGCTCTCTGATGACCACGCCGGAATAATCTCGGTGTACAAAGAGACAGCGGCCTGCACCGGATACAGTGTCAGCCCGATTGCACATATGATTAACCAGCCACCGATTTTATCATAATTCTTTTTGCCGTCATTGATAATTTGTTTAGCAGTCATGAATTATACAATACGACATAAGCTTTAAAAAGCTTCCATTTTGTGCCTATTTTCCGATGGGCATTAATTAATCCGCCCGGCCGATATCAAAACATTCTCATTAGTTTCAAACGACCCTTCTATTTTACCCAAACCCGGTTTTGCTATTTTAGGGCGGAGTAATTAGAAGGTCATATACCGCTTTTCCCAGTAAATTAGGGCTTCATATTCAAACAACGCATTTAAATGATGCATAAATGCATGCCGTCCCTCTTTCTGCCATAACTCCGTAATGGATTCGTTGACCTGTTGATAAAATGTTTCAATTTCTGCAATCGATGCCGGCGGATCGTCTGCCAAATTTTCTGTAGCAACCTCTGAAATTAAATTCAGCCACATTTGACTCGCGCCCATAATATAATACGGCCAGGTTTTCTGGATCGATGACGGCCATTTTTTGTCACTGGTATCTTCGATATTGGGGCGGGTTATTGGGGATGGATCATCATAAACATCTTGATCGAGAACACCTTCTGTTTTCAAGTAGGCAACTAACGGATCGGTTTGCAGCGCGTTGAAAATATGCTGGGCGGTCTGGGGTGAGGAATAGAAAATAAAACTAAATTGCCGGCCGGCGCCGTCGCGGGCAGCACGGCGATGAAAGCGCCACAGGCTGATATCCGGCTTATGTTGCTCCAATTTGGGCAAGATGACCTGATGTGCCAGATATAAGTCCATGTACCAGATCGGCTTGGTGTCCGGAGGCCAGTGCATGCGAAAGCGAGCAAACCACCAGCCATTGCCTGAAGGCAACTCACGGGTTTTTAGCGGCTTGATCGCCTGCATTTGAACCCGGCCAAGATATGAGCATCCTGTAATAATAACCAAAAGTAGAAAAGCGCCCGTTACCCTTTTGGGGAAGTCGCTGATTTTTAACACAAATATTCTCCCTTGTATTGGTCAAATGGTTGATTAATCGGATAGATAAAAAGTGGCCATCTTAACGATCCGACCCTTCTAAACGCTCCTGCCCGAGACATCCAATCAACTATTCAACTATTTAGCTGATTTTACCGGTTCAGCAGGATTTAATGCCTTCGCCTGCTGTGAAACTCCTTGGCCCGCAAACAGTTATCCTGCATCAGCTCCGCGAGCATGGTCTTGATGGCGCTGTTGTCCTCCGCCCGGTATGTGTTTAAATTATTTTTATATTCCGGCAGGCGATAGAGGAAGTTGCCGATCGCCTCGCTTCTGATCCGCCTTAAGTTAATGCCGTACTTCAAGCGGGCCAGCAGATAGGCATTGAGCTCCTGTTCGAACTGCCCACGCATGGGCAACGCCAGGTAAGGTTTGCGTAAATAAAATGCTTCCGTCATCAGGGTGAATCCGGCTGTGGCCATAACCGCCTTGCAGGTTGCCAGATCCTTCAAAAACCCCGCCTTGCTAAACGGTTTATACACAATGTGGCCATCCTGCTCATCACGATCATAACCATACACCCGGAACCGTTCCCGGGCAAAGGATTTCAATACTTTAAGAAACGATTCAAATCCACTCGTCAGGTAGACCAGCACATGTCCGCCATCGGACGGCTGACGCGTTTGAACCGATTGCCGTATAATCGAAGGGAAAAAAAAGGTGCGATCATTTTTGGCTTCGCCGTAGTAGAAGGTGGTCACGAGCGATACATCCGGCCGCGGCACCATCGCCCGGATGATGCTGACCGTCATCCGGCGCTCCTTTTGCAGGCGGGCCGGACAAGGATAGGTCATGTAGCGAATGCGATGCTGATTATCGATACTAATCAGCGGCAGATCATAATGATGGGCCAGGTAGGCGGTCATCGGTTCAAAATCGGTGATCACGCAATCCGGCTGGAAAATCTTGAAGATATCCTTTCGCAGCGCATGCAGTTTTTGGTGCCCGCGGGGTAAGCGCTGCAAGTTTTCGGTAAACGTTTTAACTTTTGAAACCCGATTGTTTGAACTGGCAATATGAAGCCCCTCGGTTTCAAATACATCGAAATCGTCTTTAAGATTGCGATAACCCCGGTCATAGCTGACCACTTTAACTAGATGACCCAGTTGTTCCAGATAGGTGATCATCTCCCGGGCCCGTGAGGAATGGCCGGAACCTTCGCCCGATACTCCATACACGATTTTTGCCAAAGATAACTCCTTAAATTCCAGTCAAGAATCTCTTGTATGAAACTCCAGTTTATTTTTCGATTAGACTGGCCGCTTTTCAGGCCAGCGGCAGGGCTGAACCCCGAACCACTGAACGTTTGCCATTATTTGGTCTTCACCAGACTCTGCCAGGTCGGCCGCTCCAGAAATGAGCCGCTTACATTCGCTTCCATCTCCTTAAACAAAGAAAGCGGTGCGGCAAACGACATCAGATTGTCACCAAGCTGCTTGCGGATGTAGACCCTGGCAGATAAATCCGTCAGGCCGACGACGGCCCGCGGCGTTTCGGCCCGGGCTTCCTGATAGGGGTAAATTCCAATGGTCTGACATCCGGCGGCATAGGGCATGATGACATTTTGGTTGTCGCCCCGGTCGTAATTAGCCAGGACCACCAGTGCAGAAAGCTGGTCGGGGTCGGCAAAAAAAATCACAACCTGCGGTTTTTCTTGAGCCGGGTCAACTTCGGATAGAGGTTTGAAAGCCACATAGGTTGTGGGGATATCGGTGATCGGCAGGCATTCGATAAATTTTTTAACCTGCTCCGGGCTCTTCATGTAACGCTCCCCATGAACGAAATTATCGTGAGCCTCCGCGGTTAAAAATGGCTTCACTTGCGCGGCCGTCTGTCGACCCTGCTCCCACTGATCATTACCGGAAGACAAAAAATGGCAGAAACATTCCTCGCCGCCGGGAAAATTTTTATATTGATCACCGAATCCCATACCGATTCCACCACCAAAGCAGCCAAAGGTCTGACGGTCACAAACAGCGACTTTACCCCTGGCCGCACTGGCTGCCAGCCACATAATGCAGCCCCACTTACGTTCCTTGAACTGCACGGCACCGTCTGGTTTTTGATCTGACCAAATGAGAGCCACCGGTTGATGTTTGAGGGCTACGGCTTTTGATATTTTACTTTTCATGAAAAACGCCTTAACCGACATTTTTTTAGCCTTTAAAATTAGATGTCTTCCATTTTTTTCCGCATTCCGAATTCATCTGGTGGCGCAACCATGCAGATAATATTATCATACGGCAGGTTTAACAAAGATCAAAGGTCGAATGCTTCCAGAGCCCTTTTCGCCACCACATCTCCCCACTCCTGCACAAAGTGACCGGCCTCAGGGATCTCATAGGGTGCCGGACAGCCTTTGATCAGTTTTCGCAGATTATTCATCACCGGCGGACCAAGCACCGCATCCTGCATCCCGATAGCCATAAAGGTTTCACCGGACCAATCTGTCTTCAACCAGTCACGGGCCTTCCGTGACAAGGCTGCGCCGGGTGCATCCGGACTGTCAGGAACCATTGCCGGAAAACGCCGGACACCCGCTTTGTATTTAAGATCGGGAAAGGGCGCGTCGTAGGCAGCGCATTCTTCAACCGTTAGAGTTGGACAGGCGCGCTTCATTAGACCGGCAACATCAAAATCAGGATTGTCTTTAACAAATTTACGCCAGGCCACAAAACCATCCGAAAGTTTCATATCTCCCGTGCCCAAGGCGGTGTTCATCACGATAAGTTTGGATACCCGGCCGGAAATGTCCATGGGCAGGGTCAGTCCCAGGAGTCCGCCCCAGTCCTGGCATACCAGGATGATATTGTTTAAATCCAAACTTTCAATGAAGGCCATCAATGACATACGATGAAAATCGAATTGATACACATCGTCGGAAACCGGCTTATCGGATCTGCCAAAACCGAAATAATCCGGCGCCACTGCTCTGTGCCCGCTGGCTGTAAATACGGGAATCATCTTGCGATACAAATAGCTCCAGGTCGGCTCGCCGTGCAAGCACAAAAAAACATTCTGGGCGTTGGGTGGACCTTCGTCCACGTAATGCATTCGCAGACCTTCATAACCTTTGAGTTCATCCAGGTATTGGGGACTAAAAGAAAAACCATCAAGATTTTTGAACCGTTCTGCCGGTGTTCTTAAAACATCATTCATGATTGTACCTCCGCTAAAAGCCTATTTCAGCATCTTATCAAAATGGGCTATGTTGATACATAGATTTGGACAACGACCAATATTCAAAGATTAAGGGATTCTGGCCCAGAGGACCAGGATTTCGCTTTCAGAAAAAACACATAATGAATTCGAGCTTTTTCGAATTCACTATTTTGAATAGTTAAAAAAATTCCTTATGTCAAAGGCTATCGATTTATTTATTGCCTTAAGTTTATCTGTTTTTTCATCCATGCCTCCAAACTTTCTTGGGATGCTGCCAATTTATTTGCATAAATACACGCGATCCTGTATGAGTCGATAGTAAGTGCTCCTCGAAAGCATCGACTAAAAAGGGTCCAAATATTGAAAATTGAATATTTTTGTCACAAAATGCGCAAAAATAACAACTAAGGAGAAAACCATGAATACTGCAGAAGACATTGTTGGGGATAAGCATCGTGACATTGTTTCCATTTCATGGGATCAGACGGTTCAACAGGCTTGCCAAAAAATGGTCGATCGAAAAATCGGCGCAATTCTGGTTAAGAAGGATGGCCAATTCGTTGGAATTTGGACCGAACGGGATCTACTCCTCAAAATAACTGAAGAAGGGTTCGATCCCCAAACTGCAAAAATCGGCGACCATATGTCCACGCCGCTTAAAACGGCGCCCCACAGCACTCGGATCCACAGGCTGAAAGAGATGTTTCTGGGATTGTATCTGCGACACCTGCCCATCGAAAAAGATGGTGAGTTCATCGGTCTGCTTTCAATAGGCGATGTCCTCAGAGCCAGCCTGATTGATATGGATTATCAGTTAAAACAAATTAATGCGTTTGTCACCTGGGACTTTTATGAAAACTGGCGAGAGGGCCGAAAGAAGCCGGAGTAGATTCTTGCTATTAAAACCCATGGTCCAAAAAACAGAAACTCTGATTATCGGCGGCGGTGCTATTGGTGTTTGCTGCGCCTTTTACCTCAATGCGCTTGGCAAAAAGGTCTTGCTGGTTGAAAAAAATGATATCTGCTCGGGCAGTTCTTACGGTAACGCCGGACTTATCGTTCCCAGCCACAGTGTACCTCTGGCAGCACCCGGGGTCATCGGCCGGGGTCTTAAATGGATTTCTAAGCCGCAAAGCCCCTTTTACATTAAACCGCGCCTGGATCGGAATTTACTCGCCTGGCTGTGGAAGTTTCGCGGTGTTTGCAACATGCACCACGTGCGCCAATCTATACCTGTGTTGCACGATCTTCATACAGCCAGCCTCAAATTGTATGAAGCGCTGGCAGATATTGAAGGTATGGATTTCGCGTTTGAAAAAAAGGGACTGCTGGAACTCTATAATACCCATAAAGGATATGACAAAGGCATTGCAAACATCCATTTAATAAAAGAATACGGAATTCAAAACAGAATACTGCAAAAAAAAGAACTCAATGAATTCCTGGGAGGTATTCGAACCGCTGCGGTCGGCGGCGCCTACCGGCCGCATGATGCCCATCTTATCCCCGACTGGTTTGTGCACCGGTTGGCCCGGCACAGTGAGAAAATAGGGGTCCGGTTTTTGACATCGTGCGAAGTGCTCGATTTTGAGACCGCCGGCCGTCATGTCACCCGAATTAAAACCACCAGGGGGGATATATCAGCTGAGGAAATCGTTATCGCTGGTGGATCCTGGTCCACGGAACTGGCCCGTCATCTGCAGCTAAATCTTTCAATGCAACCGGCCAAGGGATACAGCATCACATTCAGACGCCCCGCCCAATGTCCTTGCCTGCCGGTAGCCATGGCCGAATCAAAAACCGTGCTCACTCCGATGGAGGACACGCTACGATTTGCCGGCACCCTCGAGCTTGCAGGATTCGATCAATCAATCAACCTGCGTCGGGTGCAGGCCATCCTTAAAGCCGTTCGGGCATATTTTCCGGATATGGATCCCGACTCCCTTGAGCTGCTCGAAATCTGGCGGGGCCTGAGGCCGTGCAGTCCTGACGGACTTCCCTACCTCGGGCGGGCCCCGCGCTACGACAATGTGATCCTGGCAACCGGCCACGGGACGCTGGGAATTTCGCTGGCGCCCATCACCGGAAAAGTCGTATCACAGTTAAGTGCCAATGATAAGCCGGCCATCAACATGGCAGCCCTGAGCGTTGAACGCTTCAACTGAAAACCGGCAGAATCTTTTTAAAGCGCATCCGCAGATGACCATAATTTTTAGATTCTCTTGACAAATATCTGGCAGCCGCCACAGCAGATCCGATCGACCGATTTTATCTTAGCATTAAGGGACCCACCTAAGGACGAAACCCTATCCCGGCTTTTCGATTGACAGTTGTCCAGCAAATCCCAGGCAGGTAAAAATCCAGCAGCTATTGACGATTTGAAAATTGATAAGCATATTCAACTAAATTCGGTCTACCCGGGAGAATACAAATTATGGCCGATTCAACATCAAAAGATCATGAAATCAGCAATTCGTTGCTTGAGTTGTCGTCCGTTCTGATATCCAAAATCTCTTTGGAAGAGTTCTCTTACCTGGTGCTGGAAAACGCCAAGCGCCTGACACAAAGCAAATACGGTTTCGTAGGATATATGGATCCCCAAACTGGATCTTTTATCTGCCCAACTTTGAGCAGAGATATCTGGCATGAATGTCAAGTACCCGATAAAACATTTAGATTTGAAAAACCTTGTGGATTATGGGGCTGGGTATTAGAGAATAAAAAACCAATCATCTGCAACGAGCCTTCAGATGAAATCATATCCACCGGCACACCGCCGGGACACATTCCCATTCAACGCTTTCTGTCTGCCCCGGCACTAATCGGCCAAAGACTTTTCGGCCAAATCGCATTGGCCAACGCAACCGCCGAATACGACGAAAACGATCTTAAGATGGTTGTACCGCTGGCGGCGTTTTATGCGATTGCGATAGAACGGATGCTTGCAGAAAAGGCCGAACAGGCCAGTGAAGAGAAGTATCGGTCCTTGATTTCAACAATGAATGAAGGTCTTTGTCTTCACCAAGTTCTATATGACGATTCGCAAAATGCGGTCGATTACCAAATCTTAGACGTAAACCCGGCATATGAGTCGATTGTCGACCTTACCAGAGAAAATGTTCTCGGGAAAAAGGCATCCGACATTTATGGAACCGGCCGGCCCCCGTTTCTGGAAGTTTACGCCAAGGTGGCTGAAACCCGGCAACCCACCAGTTTCGATACTTATTTCCCTCCCATGGACAAGCACTTTAGTATATCCGTATACTCCCCCCGTAAAGGACAGTTTGCAACGATCTTCTCAGACATTAGCGAGCAAAAAAAATTGTTGGCCCAAAAAGAAGCGCTGATTGCCGAGCTGCGTGCGGCCGGCGCCAGAATCAAAACCCTGAAAGGATTATTACCGATTTGTGCTTCCTGCAAAAAAATTCGGGATGACCGTGGCTACTGGCAGCAAATAGAAAAATATGTTGGAGAGCATACTGAGGCAAACTTCAGTCACGGCATCTGCCCGGATTGTGCCGTCCTGCTATATCCCGGTCTTTATGAAAAAGATTAGAAGATGAGCCAAAACAGACTGGAACAGATTATCTGTCAGAGAATCAATAGATCGGGGCCAATCACATTCGAGACGTTCATGGATATGAGTCTCTACCAGCGCGAATTTGGTTATTATATGACGGAGAAATCGAGAATAGGTCCGCATGGTGATTACTATACCTCACCACACCTGCATCCAATTTTCGGCTGGCTCCTGGCAAATCAACTGGATGAAATCAAGCGTATCATGGGCGATCCCCATGAATTCACGGTGCTCGAAATCGGCGCCGGCAAAGGATACCTGGCGGAAGGCATCATAGACTTCGCTCAAAGAAAGTTAAATTGGAAAGGAAACTGGAAATACATCATCGTCGAGAAAAATCGTCACGCCATTAAGAAGCTGATGAAACAATTGAAGGCTTATACCGGACGAATTGAGTGGAAGACTTCGCTGGAAGCGGTTGACCGATTTTGCGGATGCGTGATCTCCAATGAACTTCTGGATGCTTTCCCCGTTCACCTTGTTGAGATGCATGACCAGTTTCAGGAAATTTATGTAATTTCAGATAACACCGGGTTCAAAGAGACAAAAGGAGAATTAAGTACCGTCGATCTGCATAACTACATAAACCGCTTTCAAATACCGGCAATAAGAGGATATCGGACTGAAATAAATTTAAACATATTGAATTATCTCAACCGGCTTGATGATATTCTGTCGGAGGGGTTCGTGATATCGATAGACTACGGGTACTCCGGGCGCGAATATTATGCAGCCGAGAGGAACCGGGGCAGCCTTCTTTGCTACCACAAGCATCGGGTCAATCAAAATCCCTACCAACATGTTGGGGATCAGGACATCACCGCCCATGTAAACTTTACATCTCTCAAAAACTGGGGGGCAATGTTGGGTATGCAGTCCCTGGGATACTGCCCGCAGGGCATATTTTTAGCTTCCCTGGGAATTGATGAAATCGTTTCTAACGAACTGGCAAACAGTCCAAATTTTCAAATTGAAATGCTGAAAATCAAAGGGCTTCTGTTTGGCATAGGAGACAGCCACAAAGCAATGATACAGTATAAAGGCAAAAGGGATCTCGCAGGGCTGAGAGGTTTCAAGCTTAAAAACAGTCTGGCTAGACTTTGATGCCCTTACTCTTCCAGGCTAAGATCTATAGATTTTTTTGAACTTCCAGCTCTATTAAATTTGTCCCAGAGCCAGCCCAAAAGAGAAAAGTTGGTGGTAACATCAAACCTGACCTCCCGTCCGGATTGTTCGGGCGTCGCGTTGCTGCCTGAAAACTGTTCGTTTTGATTTTCCATTCTTTACCTTAGCAGGGGGTTAATCGCCTTGACTGCCATTTCCATAAATGGTGCCGGATAAATCCCCGGAATCACAGTTCCAGCCGCAGCGACCAGAAGCACAATTTTACCGACTAACCCGGTTGCGGTCATTTCAAGTGATCCCTCCGGTTCTTTCAAGTACATATAGAAAATAACCTTGGCATAAAAAAACAGGGCGATAGCGGTTGACACCACACCGATGGTCGCCAGCCAATAATATTCGGCCTCAATCGCTGCAGCCAGGATGAAAAATTTAGCCGTAAATCCGGCTGTTGGCGGCACGCCGGCCAAAGCCAGAAGATAGAGGGCCATAAAAAAAGCAAGAAACGGCTGCCGGGCGCCCAGGCCGCTAAAGTCGCTTAAATTTTCCCCTTCCCCATTACTTTTCACCACCAGGGTCACTACGGTAAAGACGCCAATATTCATAAACGTATAAACCAGCAGATAATACAGCATGCCTGAAACGCCGGTCTGATTGGAAATCAGCATACCGATCAGGATAATACCGGCATGGGCGATACTGCTGTATGCCATCATCCGGATGATATTTTTCTGTGCGATTGCCACAACCGCGCCGAAGAGCATGGTGGCGGCGGAAAGAAGCCACAGCAGTTTTGACCACTCCGGCTGAAATTCCGGTAATGCGACAATGAAAATCCTTAAAAAAACTGCAAAGGCCGCTGCTTTCGAGCCTACGGAAAGCAAAGCCGTAATAGGCGTGGGGGCACCTTCATAGGCGTCGGGCGCCCACAGATGAAATGGAAAAAGGGCCACTTTAAATGCAAAGCCACCGGTAATTAATATCATCGCAAGCAGCAAAAAGGGGCTGCGGGCCTGGCTGCCGGCGGCATGTTGCGCAATCGCCTTCAAGCTTGTGGTTCCGCCAAATCCAAAGGCAAAAGACAGACCGTAAAGCAATATCCCTGAGGAAAGGGCTCCCAGAATAAAATACTTGAGGGCGCCTTCCACGGATCGTTTATCCTTATATCTTTGGGCCACCAGAATGTAAAAAGAAAGGGCCATGAGCTCCAGCCCGACATAGATATTTATTAGATCATACGAGGAAGCCATCACCATCATGCCAAGAATGGCCAAAAGAATGATATAGTAATATTCTCCTCTATGAATATTTTCTTTTTTCAGATAATCCAAGGATATGAGTGTTGTCAGAATACCGGCCACGATGAATATGATGTTAAAAAAAGCGGCATAGCGGTCGGCAATGACAGTACCGCCGAAGGAGGGCTTCGCATCAATGCTGACAAGGACAATCGGCAGGAGTGCCAATAGACCGGCCACGCTCAAATAGCCTAATATGAATTTGTTTTTTTTGCTCAAAAATAAATCCAGGACAAGTATGGCTAAAGCCAGACCGGTTAAGAGAATCTCCGGCATGACGGAGGTTAAGCTGATATTTAAACGTTCAAAGGGCATATCATTTACTGTTAATTTTGGATTGGTGGTATCGCTCCCGGCCGTCGTAGCCGTTGGCTACTTTGGCGGAGTCGGCTCGCTCTGTCCAATTTAAATTTGGCAGAATACCTTAAATTCAAATTTTGTATACGCACATCTGGTACACGGGATAACCGTGGGTCGGTAATCCCATGCTTACGGTCATTTGCCAAGCTTCTGTGCGAATTTTCTTCCACCATTTTTACAAGGTTGTTTATAGAGGCATCGGTTACCTGTAAAAACGGCTTGGGGTACAAACCGATCCAGAATATGATGATGATAAGGGGCGCCACGGCAACTATTTCCCGGTGCCCCAGATCTTTCAGCGCGTCATGTTTTGGAATAACCAAATCACCTAAAAATACCCGTTGAAACATCCACAGCAGGTATACCGTCCCCAACAGAACGCCGATGACCACCGGAATGGCAAAAAACCAGTGGGCTTTGTAGGCTCCGATAAGCACGTACAGTTCGCCGATAAACCCGTTGGTTGCCGGCATGCCCATTGAAGAGAGCGCAACAACCAGAAAAAAAATCCCGTATACGGGCAAAACCCTGATAAGGCCGCTGTAATCTTCGATCATGCGCTGATGGGTTCTTTCATAGATCATACCAACCAGTAGAAAAAGCGCGCCGGTACTGATACCGTGATTGATCATCTGCAACAGACCGCCCTTTAACCCTTCCGCATTAAAGACAAATAATCCCAGCATCACAAATCCCATATGGCTGACACTTGAATAGGCCACCAGCTTTTTCATGTCCTTCTGGGCGATGGTCACATAGGCGCCATAAAGAATGGCAATAATGGATAGGACGATCATCAGGGGTGCAAAGAAAATGCTTGCATTGGGCAAGAGCGGCAGGCTGAATCTCAAAAACCCGTATGTTCCAAGTTTCAGCAGAACTGCCGCCAGAAAAATGCTTCCGGCGGTAGGCGCTTCGGTGTGCGCATCCGGCAGCCAGGTGTGAAGCGGAAACATCGGGATCTTAACGGCAAAACCCAGAAATAACGCCAAAAATATCCAGCGCTGAATATGCGGTGCAACCGGGTTTTCAATAAGAACGGTCGCATCAAAGGTATAATTTCCCGTCAGCTGGCCGTGAAAGAAAAAAAGGGCCAGAATGCCGAGCAGCATAAACAGACTGCCGGTGAATGTAAACAGGAAAAACTTGATGGCCGAGTAAAGCCGGCGCACGCCGCCCCAGACACCGATGATAAAGACCATCGGGATTAAGACAACTTCCCAGAAAACATAGAACAAAAAAAGATCCAGGGACATAAACACCCCCAGAACCCCGGTCTCCACCACTAAAAACAGTGCCATATAGGGTTTCAGCTTAATGGTTATTTCCGTCCATGAAGCCAGAATACAGATAACCGTGACAAAGGTTGTCAGCAACACCAGCAGCAGGCTGATTCCATCGACCCCAAGGAAATAATGAATGCCGAAGCGCTCAATCCAGACCGCTTTCTCGACCCACTGAAACTCCGCCGTGCCTGCATCGAAGGTCAGCGGCAGATAAAGCGATAGCAAAAAAGTCGCCAGCGAAATGACAAGAGCGGTCCATCTTACGCCGTCCTCCCACTGCTTTTTCACAAAGAATATAATAAACAGGGCCCCCAGAGACGGCAGAAACGTAATCAGTGAAAGGATGGGGAGGCTTGCTATGTTACCGGTTGGGGTCATCTAATATCTTCCGGGTCTTTCAGTTCTTTGGGCCAGATTATTTGCCAAGTTAGGGTAAGCATATTTAATATTTGTTTTGAATTTCGATATTCGGGTTTTGCCGGTTACCCGTCCTGTAAGATGTGGAGACCCAAACCGCCTGTCCCTGAACCCGAATGGCAACCCTCTGCGCCTGCGTCTGGGCATGTTTTTGCTGGACTGTCGACACAAGATGAGATGTGCCGGCGGAAGTAAGGCGCAAAAATGGTTTGGGATAAATGCCGATCCAGAGGATAAGTAAAACGATCGAAGCCAAGGTGATTATTTCCCTCCCATTCAGATCTTTTAATTCTTCATTTGCAGGGTGGGTAATTTTGCCAAAAATAACGCGTTGATACATCCAGAGCATATAGACGGCCGCAAGAATTATTCCGGTCGTGGCCAGGACGGCTGCCAGGACGTTGGCCTTAAAAACACCGATGAGGATCAGTATCTCACCGATAAATCCGTTGGTGCCCGGAAGTCCGATGGATGAAAAAACAACCACCAGTACAAAGGCGGCAAACACCGGCATGACCCGGGCAAGTCCTCCAAAATCTTCAATGCGGCGGGTGTGCCGCCGTTCATATATCATGCCGACAATCAGAAACAGTGCCCCGGTGGATATCCCGTGATTGATCATCTGCAGGATCCCGCCGTCGATACCCTGCTGATTCAGGGCGAATATCCCCGCCATGACAAATCCCAGATGGCTGACGCTCGAATAGGCCACCAACTTTTTAATATCCTGCTGGGCCAGCGCCAGAAACGCTCCATATATGATACCGACCACGGACAGAATCAGAATAAACGGTGTAAATGCGATGCTGGCACTGGGCAGCAAGGGCAGGTTAAATCTTAGAAAGGCATAGGTGCCCATTTTTAAAAGGACGCCGGCCAGTATGACACTGCCGGCCGTCGGGGCTTCGACATGGGCATCCGGCAACCAGGTATGAAACGGAAAGACCGGTACTTTGATGGCAAACCCCAGAAAGAAGGCCAGGAAAACCCAGAACTGAAGATTGTAGGGATAGTTGACTGCGTAAAGTTTAAGCAGGCTGAAGGTATACTCGCCGGTCGTTTGTCCGTGGGCATAATAGAGCGCCATGATGCCGACCAGCATAAAAACACTGCCGAAAATCGTATACAGAAAGAACTTCAGGGTGGCGTATAGCTTGCGCTGCCCGCCCCATATGCCGATCAAAAAGTACATGGGAATCAGCCCGATTTCCCAGAAAAGAAAAAAAAGTATCAGATCGAGGGATACAAAGACCCCGATCATGCCTGTTTCCATAAGCAGCAGGCAGATCATGAATCCCTTGACCTGCTTTTCCACAGCCGACCATGAACACGAAACGCTGATCAAGGCAACAAAGGTGGTCAGCAGCAACAACAACAGACTCATTCCGTCAACTCCCAGAACATACGTGACCCCGATTTCGGGAATCCAGGCAGCGGATTCGGCAAACTGCATTTTATAGGTTGTCGGGTCAAAACCAAACAGGAGGGTTAAGGCCAGAAGCTGGTTAAGGCCTGCCACCCCAAGGGTTGTAAAGCGAATAGCCCTGGTATTTGCGGCAGGGATCAACGTGAGCAGTCCGATGCCCGCAATTGGAATAAAAATGAGCAGTGTCAGGATCGGGATATTGAAAACGTTTTCAATCATAATCTTATAAGTTGGGCACTAAAAGCACACTTCCGATCATCACCAGCAATCCGATGACAAAAATCAAGGCATAGTTCTGGAGAAACCCGGTCTGGATTCGGCGCCAGAAACCACTGTTGAAATCAATCAGGGTCGCCAGGGAATTGACGGCCCCGTCCACAATGTAGATGTCAAATTTGTGTGACAGCCAGGCGGCCAGCCGGGTGAACCAGCCGGCACCGTTGACAATCCCGTCGATAACCGAAAGATCGAACGAAAAACAATACTGCGAAAACCGCTTTACGGGGTTGACAATAATCGCAGCGTAGATTTCATCGACGTAGTATTTGTTACGCAGGAGTGTATGAATTTTCTTGAATTTTTGGCCGATGGTTGCCGGATTCAGAAACGCCGGCGCCTTGGATTTAAAAGGCTCATAATAAAACAGGGCAGCCAGCAGAATTCCCGCCAGACCAACGGCAACCGAAAGCCCCATCAGAACAAACTCCAAACTGCCGTGTCCGGCCGCTGAAACGTCCGGCGTATGTATCAGGCTCTGGGTGCCGCTCTCAAAAACAGGTCCTAAAAAACCGTGCAGCACAGATCCCCCTTTAAAAAATGGAATCCCGACCACGCCCCCGACCATAGCAAGCACAGCCAGGACAACCAGGGGAACCGTCATGACTTTGGGGGACTCATGCAGATGCTGCCGGGTATGCGCATCGGATCTATTTGGGCCGGCAAAGACCATGAGCACCTGTCTGAAGACGTAAAAGGCCGTTAAAAACGCGGTAATCAGCCCCAAAGCCCAGATGATGTAATGGCCCCCTTTGAACGTTTCCCAGAGGATCTCATCTTTGGACCAGAAGCCGCTGAACGGCGGAATCCCGGCAATGGCAACGGCACCGAGAATAAACGTCACTGCCGTAATCTTCATGTGCGGATAGAGCCCGCCCATATTTCGCATATCCTGGTCCCCGGCCATGGCATGAATAACACTGCCGGCCCCCAGGAAGAGAAGCGCTTTAAAAAAGGCATGGGTCATCAGGTGAAAGATTCCCGCGGAATATGCGCCGATGCCCACGGCCACGAACATGTAGCCCAGCTGGCTGACAGTCGAATATGCCAGGACCCGCTTGATGTCGTTTTGAACCAGTCCGATGGTTGCCGCAAAAAAGGCCGTCAAGATGCCGATTCCGGCCACGACCTCACCGGTAATCGGTGCCAGGGAAAACAGCACAGCGTTGCGCGCCACCATATAAATTCCGGCGGTGACCATGGTGGCGGCATGGATCAGGGCACTGACCGGTGTGGGGCCTTCCATGGCATCCGGCAGCCACACGTGCAACGGGAACTGAGCTGACTTGCCGACCGCCCCCATAAAAAGCAGCAATGTAATGGCCGTCAGTCGGCCCGGTGGTATGTGTTGCGCATTGTCAAATACCGCTTCAAACTTTAGAGAAAAGACACCCTGATCCGCCAGGGTCCAGATCAGCAGAAAAACACCGAGGATAAATCCGAAGTCACCGATTCTGTTGACAATGAAGGCTTTTTTTCCTGCATCACTGGCAGATTTTTTCTCGTACCAGAAACCAATCAGCAGGTAGGAACACAGGCCGACCCCTTCCCAGCCCAGATACATCACCAGATAGTCGGCACTCATCACCAGCATGAGCATAAAAAATACAAACAGATTGAGATAGCAAAAATATCTCCAGTAAGCGCGATCCGTATTCATATAGCCCACGGAATAAACATGAATCAAAAAGCCCACTCCGGTGACGACCAATGCCATTAGGACCGCAAGCGGGTCAATCAGAAAAGAAATATTGATTTCAAGAGAGCCGCTGGTGATCCAGGTGAAAAGATCCACCACAATGGAACGGTTTGCCGGTGGCAGGGAGACCAGGTTTGCCAAGACCATCACAGAGATGAGAAAGGACGAAGCAATCGTTAGGCAGCCGACCAGGCCGACGGCCTGCTTGCCGATTTTGTTGCCGACCAGACCGTTGGCGATCGCTCCGAATAACGGCAGCGCCGGGATTAACCATGCAAAGTTCAACATAACGGCTGACTATCCTCGCATAACATTGAGTTCGTCCACATAGACTGTTTTTCTGCGTCGGTACACGGCGACCAGGATTGCCAGCCCCACCGCGACTTCGGCCGCTGCAATGGTGATACTGAAAATCACAAATATCGTTCCGTTTAATGACTGCAGGTAGTAAGAAAATGCCGCCAGGCTGATATTGGCCGAGTTGAAAACAAGCTCCAGTGACATCAGTACGATAATGATATTGCGCCGAACAAGCACACCGGTCACACCGATACAAAAAAGGATGATACTCAGGATGAGAAAGTGTGTCAGTGTCAGCATAACCAAGTCCTCGATCAAGGTTTGGGGTTCTGGGTTCTGGGTTCAAAGGTTCAGGGTTCAGAGGTTCAAGGTTCTGAACCTGCTTCCGTCACTCTTTTTGTTTAACAACCAGTACAATCGCACCAATAAGCGCGACGAGCAAAAGGATTGATACGACCTCAAAGGGAAAAATGTATTTGGTATATAAGAGTCTGCCCAGAATTTCCGTATTTTCGGTCAGCTCGGGTGGGGTGTACTTTCCAAGCGGAGCACTCAGCCTGCCATTCAATATTAAATAACCGGCCATGGCAAAAAAAAGGAGGACGGCCGTAACGGCATATTTTACCTGACCATGGATACGCTCCTCTAAGCGCTCCTTTCCGATGTCCAGCATCATCACCGCGAACAGGAAAAGGACCACAACCGCACCGACGTAAATAAATACCTGCACGACCGCAAGAAAGGGCGCTCTTAAAAGAATAAAGATGGCGGCCACCTGAAGCAGACAGGCGATCAGAAAAACCGCGCTGTGAATCGGATTTTTGGCCGTTATCACCCCCAGGGCCGAAATCACGGCAATCGCAGCAAATATGTAGAAGAAGAGTTGTTCCATCGCTAAAAGCCTAAAATGACCTAAAATGAATAAATTGCCTAAAATTATGGATGTTGATCCTTTTTATGAAATAGACAGAATTCCGTCATCAAGTAACTATCATCCAGCATCCAGCATCCAGCATCCAGTATCCAGTATCCAGCATCCAGTATCCAGTATCCAGCATCCAGCATCCAGCATCCAGTATCCAGCATCCAGCATCCAGCA
>CACVKW010000698.1 GCA_902749685.1 Olavius sp. associated proteobacterium Delta 1
CCGTTATGTCTGAGATCGTTGCTTTTTCCGGGCAGATGCTGGATGCTTGATACTTGATGCTGGATATCTAACAGTACACTATCGGTGAATTTCAACGACATCCAG
>CACVKW010000699.1 GCA_902749685.1 Olavius sp. associated proteobacterium Delta 1
AAATATCATTGCTGTCCAAAATAAATTGAAAATCAAATACTGCCTTTAATAATAACAGGCAGTTATAAACGCGAAATTGGTGATTTCGAAATCAGGTTATG
>CACVKW010000700.1 GCA_902749685.1 Olavius sp. associated proteobacterium Delta 1
ATCTAACAGGACACTATCGGTGAATTTCAACGACATCCAGTATCCAGAAACCAGAATCCAGGATCAGTCAATACTTTCAATGGTCTTCATTGCAGCGGCGAAGTTGGATTTCAAAATTTTATGCAACTAAAGGGTAAAGTGTGCTATTTTACAGAAAATATCAACAGAAAAATTTGGGAAAAGTAAGTATTATTAGCTGAATTTTACAAGACAAGAGTCATTGTCAAAAACCCCAAGGATGCGGGAATATGCTTTTCCCATTGACAAATAGGCCCTAATTCAATAAATAACTGAATACAGAAACGACTCTCTTTTTAATCCACAGTGATTCTTGATTAAGTTCATATCCTTCTTTTACTGCTCAATTTCCCCGCTCTTCGGAAATACGATTGTTGAAAACTGAGTCCTTTAATCCGACATTGAAAACCTGGTCTTCTGGACCCGGATCTTTACTCGCTCTATGTACCTATGTGTGTAATTCATCTTGATCCTGTCGGTCTCAAGATAAAGGAGTTAGAATATGACAGGTTTTTTAGTTCCCCAAAAAGTTAATGGCACCAAACCGGAATTGCTGCAAACCATTAGAAAATACGAACGGCCGGATCGATTGAGAGCCCTATGGCAGCTTGCAAACACGTTCATTCCTTACTTGGTTTTATGTATCCTGATGTATTTTAGCTACAAGGCGGGTTATTCATATTGGATAATACTAGGCCTTGCCATTGTGGCCGCCGGTCTGTTAGTTCGGATTTTCATATTTTTCCATGATTGTGCGCATCAGTCATTTTTCGCCTCCAGAAAAGCGAATACCGTTTTAGGCTACCTATGCGGCGTATTAACCTTCACGCCTTATGAAGAATGGCGAAGGTCCCATGGATGGCATCACAACACGTTCGGTGATCTTGATCGCAGAGGCGAAGGTGATGTCTGGACCTTGACGGCACAGGAATTTCGCACAGCGTCAAAATCAAAACGATTCTGGTATCGGTTTTTTAGAAATCCCTTTGTTCTTCTATGTTTAGGCCCTGCTTATTTGTTTCTTGTATCTTACCGATACCCCCACAAGGGTTCAAAGAGACGTCAAAACAATAGTGTTATTATCACCAATGTCGCCATCGCAACTATTATAATAGTTGCAAGTCTCACCATCGGGTTTAAGGCGTATGCTTTGATTCAGTTTCCGGTCATTTTCTTTGCCGGAGTTATTGGAGTATGGCTGTTCTACATCCAGCATCAATTCGAGGGAGTGTATTGGTCGCGTCATGACCAGTGGGATCCAATAATGGCTTCAATTCACGGGAGTTCATACTATAAACTACCTAAGGTGATCCAGTGGTTTACCGGCAATATCGGATTACACCATATCCATCACCTTCGATCCCGCATTCCCAATTATAATTTACCAAGAGCCTATAATGATACGAAAGATTTTCTGGTTGTTGAACCGCTGACCATCCGTAAAAGTATCACTTGCCTTCGCCTGAAGCTATGGGATGAAAAAAGGCAAAAACTAGTGGGATTTAAATCAGCGTAGGCATGAGCAAAATAGAAATCAGAAGTGCTGATAAAGAACAGCTTGAGCAGATTTCTCATAAGCTTAGAGGAAGAAAAAAGCTTAATTCGTGCGATTGCTGAAAGTATCGCAAGGATTGTCGAACGTGAATGGGCGGAAGCAGAAATAAAGAAATACAGGAAAAAAATTGAGAAACTCATCCAATCTGCTGGATAAACTATATCTGGTCTTTGGAATCGGATGAAAAATAACTACCAATAGCCCCTTTTAGGGGCACCATTATGCCGCCCCTTTCAGGGGTAGTGGTTAACAAAACGACTTCAAAGTGACTTTGTTTTGATCTGTCTCCTTTTAAATCCGGATAATTTGCCTTGCGGCTTTCTTAACCAGCGGGGGCGGCCTTCACGATCCGGCACGGGTGATCCGTAGTCAAAAGCTGATAAGGTGCGCTGCTCGATTTTAGAACCGATAATTCGATTGATGGCTCGCACCATATCTTTGTCTTCTCCGGTAACGAGGGTAAACGCTTCGCCGCTGCGAGTTGCCCGGCCGGTTCGCCCGATGCGGTGAATGTATGCCTCGGGGGTGGAAGGGATATCATAGTTGATGACATGCGAAATCCGGGTAGCGTCAATGCCGCGAGCGGCGATATCGGTGGCTACCAAAATCTGAAATGTCCCGTCGCGAAAGCCGTCCAGTGCTGCCTGGCGGCGTGTCTGGGAAAGGTTACCCTGCAGTGAAGCCGACCGGTAGCCTGCGGCCACGAGTTTTTTGCCCAGGCTCTTGGCGCGATGTTTGGTTCGGGTAAAGACCAGCACCGATTTGGTATCGGTGTTGCCAAGCAGCGTTAACAGCAGCGCTGTTTTTAAATGCTGGGCTACCGGGTAGAGCGCGTGACTGACCGTATCAGCTGGTGCGGTGATTCCCACCTGGACCGTAGCCGGATCTCGCAGGATATCCCCGGTCAAGCGACGGATTTCGGGGGGCATAGTGGCCGAGAAGACCATCGTCTGGCGCTTCATTGGAAGCTGTTTTAAAATTCGCCGGATATCAGGAATAAATCCCATTTCCAACATCTGGTCGGCTTCATCTATGACCAGCACTTCCAGTTGGGAAAGATCGATGCTATGACGTCCGATATGGTCAAGAAGCCGGCCGGGGCAGGCAACGACTATATCGGTATGCCTCAGTTTCTGAATCTGCGGATTAATTCCCACGCCGCCGTAAACTGAAACACTTCGCAGACGTGTCTTGCGACCCAGGGACACGATGTCCTGATGAATCTGTTCAGCCAATTCACGGGTGGGGGCGATTATCAGGGCGCGAACGCATCCGTATTTGCCCCCCACCAGTCGATTGAGTATCGGCAGAACGAAAGCCGCCGTTTTACCGGTGCCGGTTTGGGCCAGACCCATCACATCATGACCTTTAATTACCTGCGGGATTGCCCGGGCCTGAATCGGGGTCGGGGTTTTATAACCCACCGCTGCCGCACCTGCGGCAACGGACTGCAAAGCAACTATTGCCGGAAATGGCGTTGAATAGTAATGCACAGGGTTCAAACATTCATATGAAATCACACGCTGCAAAAAAAATGGTCATCATCACCTGTTTTTTCAATGATGAGACCTATGGCCTTCTGGGGCCGCAGATGGCGGCCACAATTATCCAGGACCATACACCTTATGACTGCATCGTCATCGCGGTCACCCGGGAGTATGACAAGGCCGCTTTTAGAAATGCCCTGGCCGATTATTTCGGCACCGCAAGACCGCTAATCGGATTTTCCGCTTTGAGTGGTCGCGAGGATCTTTTCGCCCTGGCCAAAGAGCTGAGGGATGAGGGGGCCGTTACCATCCTGGCAGGTCCGCAAGCTGATGTTGACTTCGCAGGAGAGGAAGGCTGGCGTGATCACCCTCATCGGTTTAAGGGGCTTTCTGATCACTTCACCTTCGGTTTGCATGGCCCGGCGGAGCAGGTGATCAGGCTGCTCAATCGTCCCGATGGAAATGATTGGTCCCAAATTCCCGGTCTATTGTATAGCGACCGGGATGGTAATCTCATTCAAAACCCGGCCAATGACTGGAGCAAGAAGTTTCTCGGTAAGGTCAGCTGGGATAATATTTACTTGACCGCCAAGGATGGAACTGCCCCTTTAATTATAGAAACCGGCCAGGTCCTGCAGCATATCGGCTGCCCCCACGCAGCCCGAACAACCCCGGCGGAAATCGATTATCCTGTATCCATTACCGGACGACAGGGACAACGCATCAAACTCCCCCTGAAAGGGTGCAGCTTCTGCGATGTGGCGGTAGACAAAGGATTTCACAGAAAACTGGATCAAAAGACGGTGATCAGCCAAATACGCTGTCTGCCGGAAACCCGGGACGGCCGCAAGATACCATTTGAACTGATCAATGAAAACCCGCTGCCGACACTTCCCGATTTAATGCGAGAAGTCCATCTGCTGGGTATCGAGCTTTCACAAATAAATCTCACGTTAAGAGCGGATGGGCTGATCACAGGACTTCAGCATTTAAAAGAGGCGCTGCTGATGGCCGGTGACTCGGGTGTTTATGTGCTTTTAAGTTCAATTGGGTTTGAATCTTTTGATGACACCATATTGCTTAATTTAAACAAAGGACTGAGTGTTAAAAAAAATATAGCAGCTATTCGGCTAATCCGGCAGCTGAAAGAGGAGTTCCCTCACCAGCTGGGGTATTCAATCCGGGAGGGCGCCAATCACGGCCTCATCCACCCCACAGCCTGGGATACCAAGGAAAGTGCCGCCGAAATTCAGAAAAACATTTATCTCTACGGCCTGCAAAACGACATCCTGCCCCCGCACAGTACCCCTCTGATTATCCATCATGCATCCGGCCTGGGTCATTGGATCAGAGAAATTGAACGCCGCGAAGGACTCTGGTTTAAACGAGATGGATCGATTATCGGCTGGTGGGAGGAACCTCAGCAGACAAAAAAAAGTTGAAGTGTTGAATCGTCGACTGGTAGTTTAGGTCGATGCGCACCGCTTATGTTAGCCCCAATTCAAAGCGTATATGGTACTTTCAAATTACGACTTTGATAAACCACGAAAGTTTCCGTGGAACTAACCCCATCTATTTTACTAACTTCCTCGGTGAAAAACTCAAGCAAATTGAAATCATTATTTAATAAGGCAACCACGATCAAATCAAAGCGCCCGGTGACCACGCTCACAGAAACGACCCCTTTAAGGCGGCCGAATTCCTCTCCTTTTTTGGCAAGGTTCATCGTTTTCAACTTGACGCAAAGGTAGATGACCGTGTGCCCGGGTATAGCCGCCGGATTTACCAGACCGGCAATATCCAGCACCCCTTCTTTTCTCAGCTTGTTGACCCGGGCTTTAACGGTGTTTACGGTGAGGGAAAGCTCGTCAGCGATTTTCTTAAAAGATTTGCGGCCATCTCGCATGTGCTTGATGATGGCTATGTTGATTTCGTCCATCTTCATCGGTTTACCCCGGACAGAATTTTGGCAAATGTAATGGAAATTTTACAATTCCTTGGAATCACAGTGTTTTTTGCGAAAATTGGCTTGGTAGGCCGCATGGAATCATGGAATAGTGGAATGTTGGAAGGCTGGGTCTGAATAGCGGAAAAGATCTATTCTACAAAAAAATGTTGTATCTACCCATTATCCCAGAGCTCATGCTTCCAATATTCCAGAATTCCAACATTCCAATTAGGGCGAAGCCCCTAACTTGTATCCAGAGACTATGTATAAAAGCTTAAGGCTATTGTCAAAAAGCAATCGTGATTTTTGAATTATATTCGAAATTACAATATCCCCACGCGGTCGTTAAACTCTTCGATCAAGGCTTCGATCTCCGTCACCTGCTCGAAGGTGCCGCCCCAGTATGTTTCATGGTCGTGCCACTGGGCATTGAGTTCTTCGACGTCACGGCCTTGCTGCTCGATCCAGGTATAGTATTTGAGATTGTGAATGCGCTTGCGGTCGTAGTAGCTCAATTCCTGCATCCAGTCGACGGTCACGGAGTGGAGTAATTCCAGATCCCGTTGCGCCCGGCTGTCACTGTAAGCCCCCTGTTCGGCATGGAGTTCCGTCAGGCGCGACTGGTAGAGATGCATGGAGTCGGTGGCGATGGTGACCACATAGTCGTTTCCCGTCAGTTCATTGTATTTGGCGAACTTGATTGCGGCCAACAGGTTGCCGATACCGGAGATGCCCAGCAGGTCCAGTTGGCTGACCAGATCGGCGTCCACGCCTTCGTTGATCAGGGCCGCACGCCCCTCAGGCTCGTTGAACAGCCGCAGCAGGCGCATGGGCAGCTCATCGTTTACCGCAACGACGAAGTCGGTACTTTTAACGTCATGGACCCAGGGCACATGCTTGTCGCCTATGCCCTCGATACGGTGGTCACCGAAACCGTTTTGAAGCAGGGTAGGGCACTGCAGCGCTTCGGCCACGATCAATTGCGCGCCGGGATAGCGTTTTTTCAGATAGTAGCCGGCACCCAGGGTGCCGGCCGAGCCGGACGAGGCCACATAGCCGGCCAGGCGCTGCCTGCCGGTCAGGTAGTAATCCATTAAATCCTCCACGGCACTGCCGGTGACATGGTAGTGCCAGAAGGGGTTGCCGAGTTCGTCGAATTGGTTGAAGATCATCAGGTCCTGGCCCGAATTGCGCAGTTCCCAACACTTGTCGAAAATTTCCTTGACATTGGATTCGCAGCCCGGTGTGGCGATCACTTCGCCGGCGATGCTTTGCAGCCACTCGAACCGTTCGCGGGACATCTCTTCCGGAAGAATGGCGATGGATCGGCAGGCCAAAAGCGTGGAAATATAGGCGCCGCCCCGGCAGTAGTTGCCGGTGGAGGGCCAGACCGCCTTGGTGGTGAGTGGATCGAACTGGCCGGTGACCAGGCGGGGTGCAAAACAGCCGTAGGTGGCTCCCACTTTATGGGCACCGGTGGGAAACCAGCGGCCGGTCAGGGCGATGATGGGAGCCCGGCAGCCGGTAAGTTTCGGGGGGATGACGATGTGGTTGACGTCGCCGAACAGGCCGCCGTGCTCCCGGGGCGCGTTTTTCCAGGTGATACGGTAGAGGCTGGCCGGGTGGACGTCCCAGAGACCGGTCCTGCGCAAGGTCTCTTGAATTTTCGCCGGAATTTTCGCGGGGTCCTTCATCATCGCAAAGGTGGGCAGCGTGATGCCCTTCTCACGGCAGTAGTCAACAGTGTTCGTCAGTACTTGGCTGTTTATGGTCAGATCCAACATGGGCTAGGTTCCTTTTGTAATGTCGCTAAGAGATTTGATGGTTTCGGCCGGTACGGCAATGCCCCGGACGGCGGCGGTGCTGTCCTTGAGACCGTTGCCGGTGGCCAGGATCACGATTCCGGCCGCCGGGGCAAGTTCGGCGCTTAGTTTAAGGAAACCGGCGAAGGCCGCGGCCCCGGCCGGCTCGCTAAACAGACCGGTGGTTCGGGACAATCGTGCTTGGGCCGCGATGATTTCCTCATCACTGACGGTGATCACCCGGCCATTATGGGTTTGCAGTCGTTTGAGGGCCTGCCATCCGTTGCGGGGGACGTTTACGCAGATAGAATCGGCCACGGTTCGGGTGGGCCGCGCCTCGAATTGGCCGGTTTGAAAGGCCCGGTACAAGGCGTCCGAACCGGCGGCCTGGACCGCGATCACCGTCGGGAACTTGTCAATCAGGCCCAGTTGCCGCAGGTCTTGGAATCCTTTATAAACACCGGAGAGTATACAGCCGTCCCCGGAGGCGACAAAGAGGTAGTCGGGAACGCCGCCCAATTGTTGAAAGATCTCCAGCGATACGGTTTTCTTGCCTTCCAGGGTCATGGGGTTGTATGCCGTGCTGCGATTCATGCCGCCGAACCGATTGGTATATTCCAAAGATAGGTCATATGCATCGTCATACGGTCCGTTCACACGGTGGACGGTGGCCCCGTACTGCAGGGCCTGGACCAATTTTGCCGCGGGGGCCGTGGCCGGCAGGAACAAGGTGACCTGCTGCCCGGCGGCCGCAGCCACGCCGGCCATGGAGGATCCGGCGTTGCCGGATGAGGCCAGTACAATTTCGTTGATGCCGTGCTGGGCCGCAAAGGCCGACACCAGAAACGAGGCGCGATCCTTTAAGGAACCGGTGGGATTCAGGCCGTCGTCCTTGATGTACAAGTTCTCAAAACCGAGGCTGCGGCGCAGATTTTCAGGCTGCCAGAGGGGGGTGTTGCCCACCGGAATGGGCGGAAAGAAGTGCCGCGGAACCGGGAGCAAATCGAAAACATCAAAATCCTTTTCAGCATTGCCGGAAAGTTCAACATCCAATACTCCCCGCAAAGGCTGATCCGGCGCCTGCTGCTCCCCGCAGACCGGACAAACGGTTAATTTGGGGTCGATGGTATAATTTCGCCCGCAATCGGAGCACATATAGTTGAATTGCATCTGTTTATCCCTACCTGATTTTTACATTTTTGATAAAAAAAATATCTCGCAAAGCCGCCAAGCGCCCAAAGGTAAAGCATTAAATAAATCTTGGCGCTTTTGGGTGAGATCTTTTCGGTTCTCCGCGGATCCGGTTTAGGCATTGTAATCAGATCCGAAACCGCACATACCCATATTCATAGCATGCAACTTATGCATTTCCAATTAGAGAATACAAGATATCGCATATTTGGACATCTAAATTTGGATGGACTGTTAAATGACAAATTAAGCGGAGAATTACTATAACCAGAACTCTGGGTATCGGCGGTTTTTGGGGATGTTATTGACTATCAGTGCCACTACAAGCATGATGACGGGCCCGATTCCCCCCGGGGATAAAAGCATACCAGTATCCAAGATTCTGGATTTTCTGACTGCCGAAGCACCAAAGGAGCCGATTATCATAACGAGATCGGTTTTATCAACGATCGTATAGTTTACATAAGCTACCGCTGCAATTCCTATAAATGATCCGATCCACGACCAAAAAATCTCCGATAAACCGACGGCAGGGGGACTTTTTGTAGTCCCTTTCATGCAATATAATTTCGCACACAAGATATGGTATGCGGCTTTTTTATAATCGGGATAGATTCATTTTATCGGCGCTGAGATACTTAAATGATATCAGTTAAATAGGCGGAGTTGTGCTTGATAGCAGAAAACATCACTCAGGTATTAAAATATAGAATAGAAAATATCATCAATATTTCTGGCCGTTAATCTCTGACGATTAGTTGGAGAAATCAAAATATATTTATCCATAAAAATATGCTTAAATATCAATCGTTAATTTTGCTGGATTCGTTGCGTTGATTATCCAAAAAAGTGCAGCCAAATCTGCCTTTTGTCACGATCACGAGTATAATCGCAATGGTCCAACAAACAATCGTCTTTAAAACAATCCAGTCCGGTAATCCGGAAATCACATCAGACGGCATCGGAAAATAATGCCAGACATGGTTGGTGCCCTGGTGGAATAGCATTACCGGAATCACACTCATGCTCGATTTGAAATACAACCAGGTCATGATAAATGACAAACCCACCGTATTGATAAGAAACCAACCAAACCAATAACTGCCACCTCCCCATCCTGTTGATAGAGACAATGGGATATGCCAAACAGCCCACATTATCCCGAGAAAGAGGCTGGCAACCAGCGGATGGTGCTTCTTTATCAATTGGGGCAGGGCGAAACCGCGCCAGCCCGGTTCTTCGTTACCGCCTGCAAAAAGTGCCCCGATTGGCACACTTATAAGATAATTCCACCATGGATTTGCTTCAGAAAAATCAAGCTCTCCCCCTAAAAGCAGATACAGGCTAAACTGGTACAGAGCGACGCCAATAGGTCCCAGGATTCCACCCAACAAATACCATCCAATGTTGATACGGAAATTAAAGGTTTGGCGAAGCCACTGCCATAGTCCAAATTTACTCTCGGTGGACCATGTGACGATGACTGCCGATAATAAGGGACCGAACACACCCACATAATATAATGGATGAAAAACACCATTCCGGGCCAGAAACAAACGCACACAAATCCAAATTGTCCAGCTAATGGCAAATGCAAAGATAAAGAAGGCCGTCATGTTATTCTGCTGAATCCAGCGGCTAATTTCTTTCATGTTAGTTATGTGATCTTATCAAACGTTAAGTGTAAAAAACCATAGTTAAGAACTAAGTGTGATACTTCTTCATCATCCTCCATATCGAAATCAATTGTTATATTGCCAAAAACTTTCAAGGTCCCGTGAAATTGGGTTTCTGAAAGAGGTGTTAGCTCTACCATTCCTCCATGAGGATCTGTCATATGAATTATCATAAGGGCGACTAGTAAATACGGCAACCAAATCAAATTCTGGTAATACCAATATAAATTGGCCGCCTCGACCCCATGCAAAAAATGTTTCAATCACTTTACCATTTACAGCCGCCTCTCCGCGGTACCACTGGTAGCCATATCCCAGTCCAAAATAGGCGGGTATATGCGCTTTAGTGGATTCATTTACCCAGTGCTGGGAAACAATTTGTCTGCCTTGCCCCTTGCCCTCTTTTAAAAACAAATATCCAATTTTGGCCATGTCACGCGGCCTCAAACTGAGTCCACCCTGGGTGTTGGATGAGACTGTTCATCCCAATCTATTCCTGCTGACATTGTAAGGACATGTTCGACGGCGATATTATATTTTTGATCAATCCATCGTGAGCCCTTGTATTCAGGAAAAAATCCATAAACTTTTTCATCAACCCCTGGTATCTTTTTTTGATCAATTGCAATACCGACCAATATCGATGTGATACTTTTTGAGACCGAGTGTAATTCATGCTTTGTATCACGCTGATAGCCATAGAAGTATTCCTCAAGAACCAGCTTGCCATTTCTGACCAGCAGAACGCTGTGTATGTTCTTAAAGCGCTTATTTAGAATACTTCTTATGAGTTCATCGATTTTTCCTGAATCAATCCCTTCTTCGTACAATGCGGCGATCTCCCAACCATCTTCAGCTTTTGCTGGAACCTGGTAGGTATATTTATATTGCGGAAGACCCCAACGGTTGGCTCGAGGGGCACAAGATAAAAAGATGCATAACATCATACAAAAGATAACTGAGTATTTCTGTCTGCATGAAAGTCTCATCTTCCCCCCTCTTATAGTTTGAAATGGCAGACTCTTTGCCGCTACATTAGTCATTTAACTTCACATTGAGTACCGCTTCAATGATATCCTGATAAACTCTTTTGCCATTTTGTCCGTTCGATTCTGAATTAAAAGCACATTTTGTTGCCAGCATGGCAGACATAAATCGTGCGTAGTCTAAGATTGTAGTAAAAAGAGTAACTGCTGCTTCGGGTTTCTCTGGTCGCCATTGCCACCTATCCACCGCTTGACCCGATCTGTTATGAGGTATTGCAATCACAGATTCCAAGGCCTCATCCCAGACAAAATAGCTATCATGCATGCTCAATGGATCGAGCACAGCATCTTTCATATATATATCAAGTTGCTGGCCTGTGATATTCTCCACGACAAGTTTAAGATAATTGTATCCTTCTCCGGAATAACGAAACTCAGTGCCCGGCTCGAACTGAATCTTAAGCGGTTTCGGGGAACCAGTCCAGCGTCCAGGCCGCCAATTAGGAAAGCCTGTGGTGTGTGAAAGCACCATACGCGCTGTTATTTTTTGTAAGCGATCGTCTCCTTGAACGTAGGGCTCATCCAGATATTCGGAAAGAGAACGATCCAAATCAAGCCTGCCATCTCGAACAAGCACTAAAGCGCCGTAAGCGAACACCGGCTTTGTTAAGGATGCCGCTGGGAAAAGAGTTTGCTCATTAACTTGAGAACGTTCACCAATACGTTTCACACCCCAACCCTTTGAAAAAATCAATTCATTATCTTTGATTATGGCCACAGCAGCGCCAGGAACATTGTATTTAATTAGAAGGCACGGGATGGTTGCATCGAGCCAGAGTTCTAAACTCTGGTTTTCCGCTTTCGGTTCACAACGAATAAATGTCGTAAAAGCCGATAAAATAACAGTGGATTGCAAGATAATTAGTAGAATTAAGAAATCACATGCGCATATTTTTCTTAAGAAGGACATTTTATTACAGTTAAACTAGGGTTCATCCGGCTCTTGAGTACTTTCAAATAAGATTTTCAGATATTTGTTTTTTTATCAGTAATTTCCATCTTTTTTAATTTTAGCTACTTACCAAAAGGCTGAAATCTACCAAACAAAGTGCCTGTAGCATCAAAAAATTTTATCCAACTGTCTTCTTGTACTACGAAAAAGAATGATTTCGAGCCCAAGATATCAAAATAAAATCTGTCACAAGAAATCCACCATTTCCCTTCGAATTCCAATCCTTCGGCGACTGACATAGAAAGCTCACCATCCTTAAAACAGGATACAACAAGCGACTCCCCGCCAGAAGGAATTATCTGGGTGTTGGGGGAAACCCATTTGGTATCTCCCTTAAAGAGCTCTTTCAAATCGTCAGCTTTTAATCGAACACCTCTTGAAGTTTCAATTGCCGGTTCGTCGCCAATATCTTTTTCACCTGCCGCTGAAAGGATTAGCCATAATAGTCGGCCAATATGGTGATCCGAAACCTGACGATTTGATAAATCTGTGTTGACTCGGTGAACGACAACCAATTGCCTATAGGGCAGCACAAATAGACGATGTCCTCCCCAACCAGCAGCATAATAGCTATGGTCTTTAACACTTACATTAACAATCAACCCTTTATTAATTCCAGTCCACCACATGTATGAGTATCCACCGTCAATGCTTCTCTTAGAATAGCTGGTCGTGCTTTCCTGGACCCAAGAAGACGAGATAATCTGTTTGTTTTGCCAACGCCCTTCACGCAAGTACAAAAGACCAAAGCGGGCAAGATCCCGCGCACTGATTCGAAAGAGATAATAGCGGTGCATTGACATCGGGGCGTCTTTATAATCAGCGCTGCTTAAATAACGACAGTAATTGACGCCAAAGTCCTCCATTTGGAGAGGTTTGGCAATACGCATATCGAAATCTTTGAATATCTTTTTCCCGGTTTCCCTCTCAAAAATTGTGCCCAGAGCATTGAAATCCCAGTTGTTATAAAACCAAAAAGTACCTGGTTTGTGGCTATTGCGCTTCGGTCGCATGGCTTTCATTATTGGGGATTCGCCCAAAGCTGGATGATAAATACCGGAGCGAGCTTTTATAAGATCACCAGTGGTTGCTTGCTTTTCTTCCGGTGTTAGAGAGGGCTCGTAGTCGTCAATGCCAAGCTCTGCTATCGTCTTCGATAGATCAATCTTGCCCTCATCTACGTGGACACCGATGAGCCCGCTCAGTAGGCTTTTCCGCATAGAGTGGCATTGGAAGTTTCTCGTTATATCTCCCCAAGCATCAACCACAACCCCATTATCGACTATCACCACAGCATCGGAACCGATCTTCTTTGAATATTCGTGTGCCAAGGCGAGTTTTTCTGATGACCAACCTAATTGTTCAGGTGCGATCGTCTTCTGCCAATGTTCATCCGGGTAAATAACCTTGTTCATGCCGTCATACGGCACCCACACTGGCTTTGGTGAACAAGCAACAACAGAAAATAGGAGGATACATGATAATATTTTCCGCTTCATTATGGCCCCCTGAATTGAGTTTTGCAAAACTGTTTATTTCTTATTATGAGATTTAAAATGGCTCAATATAGATGTGTTTATCTATTGTTAAAGGCGCATGTACATAGCAAACACCGAAGGAATTAAAAGTTGTCTATGGAGATAGTCTGCTTGTGACCCAATCCATTATAATTGTTAACACAAATTCGGATAGTTGGTTTGTGTGCTTTACCAATTCTAAATAACCGCTTTTTCTTCCGTCACGATCCTCAAGGAATATGTGGCTATGATCCGTAAGAATTTTAACAGTCACGTCTTTATTTCCGCCTGAACGCATTGCTTCAGCTGTTGTATGAGCGTGTTCGAAAGGGGTGGAAGCATCTCGATCTCCGTGGAGAATTAGCACGGGGCAGGAAACTTTGCGTGCGTCTAGTAACGGATCATAGTTAATGAAAAACTCAAACCAGGGACTCGCTTTACCGCTTGACAAATATTGATCTAACCAATGCAAAAGTTCCGCCTCGATGCGATCACGATCCGCATCCGTCAAGCCCTCTTTACGTTCAACTTCATAAAGTTTTTTATGCACGAGTATCTTCCAAGAGTCACCTGCACGTACTGCCATGAGAACAAGGGCGCAAATAGTAGGATCTGTAGCTGCAATCATCGTCCCAATAGTACTACCCTCGCTTAAGTCGAGCAGTTTGATTCGTTTATCATCGATCTTTTCATGTTTCCTCAGATAATTGAGTCCCGCTCGAATGTCATCGGCTCGATCAGCCGTTGTCGCTTGTGTGAGCGGTCCTCCCCCAGAGCATCCCACCCCGCGGTCATCCATTCGCAAAACAGCAATACCTTGCCGTGACAGCAAATCAGCTATCTGACGAAACGGCCGGTAGAAACACGCGGGCTCAAAACGTACCGACATCATGTCTCTGTCCTGTGGGCTCGAACCAGAAATAAGAATAACTGCGGGAAATGGAGGGGCTACATCGGACGGCAAGGTTAATGTACCTACTAACTGAGCACCGTCGGATGCAGATACAAAAGTCTCTTCTGCGGTATTTGGTGCGCCTGGTTCCGGATCATAATATGAAGGAGGGTAGCAGGGACAGGGATTGGATGCGCATCCCGCTGTGAGGATAAAAAACATTAAGATAAATATTGTTAGAGCTGAGGAGGTTTTCATTTCAACATTTGTATCGCAAAAGTTATGCCATAAATTTCGCAGAATAGAAGCACTATCAGGATAGCCATAATTTCAGAGGCTTTGTCAAAATGTATAGTCCGAAATGATAAACCATATTTTTTACAACCATTAGATGGATTGTCCGTTAGCAGTACAGTAAGTGTACGAAATCGAACAGTTTGTCTAAATGGCCAAAGCATTTAACTGCAGATTTCTTGCTACAACATGAAAGTCCGGGGGTGCACCGGTTCCTGCGATATCTGTTTCTTATCCAAATCCAAAACTCAAGAGATTTCAAAAAGAGTACCCTACAATATATAGTGTTCTGCCATATGAACAATGTTACCTAAAAAAATAAAACGGCAGAGTCCGTGAAAAAGAACTCCGCCGTTGAAATGGATTATCCTGTAAAAGTTTTTTGGCCGTTGAATAAATCTTTATTTAACAGCCTCTTTTAGGGCCTTGCCCGGGGTAAATTTAGGGGCTTTAGATGCTTTAATATCAATTTCCGCTCCGGTCTGCGGATTGCGTCCCTTTCTGGCCTTTCTTTGCACCACTTTGAAGGTGCCAAAACCAACCAGGGTAACTGTGTCCCCAGTTTTCATTGCGTTGCTAATAGATGAGAAAACACAATCCACCGCTTCCTGAGCTTCTTTTTTGGTGCTGACCACTTTTGCCACTTCGTTGATTAATTCGCTTTTATTCATTCTTTTCTCCTTTCATCAGTTTTGATTTTTAGCATTAAATTTGTACTGGTAGTAGCTCAAAAAACACAAAAGGGCACCCCTCTCTATTCGAGGAGTGCCCTTTTTTTTCGGAAACGAAGGTTAAATCACAGTGACATTTGCAGCGGCAGGGCCTTTTTGCCCTTGCTCAATGTCAAAGGAAACTTGGTCGCCTTCACTGAGGGATTTAAAACCGCTGGCGTTGATTGCTGAATGATGAACAAACACATCCGGTCCGTCTTCCTGCTCAATGAATCCAAAACCTTTGCTGTCATTAAACCATTTAACAGTTCCATTCGTCATAATAACATTCTCCTTTCATAAAAATTTTCAATGTTGCAAACTGGAGGATGCCACTTTGATAAATGGATTGGTCCTTCAGAAAGAAACCATCCCGCCTAAAAAATGCGGGATTTAATTGATTCCGTGGAACATAACGCTTCATTAAGCCAATTGCAAGTCAATTATTGATTTTTTTTACGAAATACTCAGATTGGGATATCGAAAAAATCCCGGTTGACAACCAAAGCCGCCTTCGATATCTGAATGGAAGCCGTTTTCGATGGATTCCATGACAAACATTTTGCCACAAATTGACATCGCCTGAAGGTGAGGCTATCTTAATTTTTAAGTTTGAATAGTTATCCTCAAACTCAACCCGAACAGTGAGAGGAGGTTATTGTGGATGTTAAGACATTTTGTGACAGTGCGGGAAACGATCTTATCGAATGGAAAGCAAAACTGTATGATGCCATTCGCCAAACCGAAACCCTGAACCAGGCGAACCAGGTTGAAGTGGCTCCGTTGATAAACGAACTCAACCAACTGGTGGCTGATATTGATAAGCACATCAAAATACTGGCTGATGAGTGCCCACTGGAGTGGGATTCCCAGAAAGCTGAGATCCAGGAAAAATTATCGCAGGTGGATACCAAATATAATGATTTGGATGGTGCCATGGATGTCTGGAATATGAACCTGGAGACCTCTATATAGCAGGGAGGCTGGATGCTTGATACTGGATACTGGATACTGGATGCTGGATGCTGGATACTGGATTTAGGAACAGGCGTTAGGCGCAGGGCGAACGGCGCACGGCAGAAAAAATGACGAATGGTGAATTAAGGAATTCTATGGATTTAAAGAATAGTCCAACGAAGGAGCGAATTGCCATTTTTTAAATTCCCTGCCCGCCATTCGCTGTGCTTCAGGCGCTGGCAGACGGGCGCATTCCCTGACTTCATCTTTCTTCTTCCAACTTCCGCATTCCGACTTCCGACTTCTGAATATGGAGACCGATTAATGAATGCATCGGATTACTGCCCGGTAACACGTGAAATTATTGAAGATTTGAAGAGAATTTGCGGCGAAGCGTTTGTTTATTCTGATGACGCAAGAAAGCTTGCGAAATATTCACGCGATAAGGTGCCCGGACAGCCTGGTTATTTGCCTGAAGTCGTTGTGATGCCCAAAACTGCCCTGGAAGTCGCCGAAGTCGTGAAACTGGCCAACCGCGAAATGATTCCTATTACTCCGCGGGCAGCCGGCAGCGGTCTTTCCGGGGGTGCGGTTCCGATATATGGCGGTCTCTTGCTGTCCGTTGAGCGGATGAACGATATAATCGAAATCGATGATAAGAACCTGATGGCCGTTGTGGAGCCGGGTGTGGTAACCAATAAGCTGGATGTGGTGCTGCAGGAATATGGCTTGTTTTTTGCCGGGTATCCGATGAGCGAGGAATTTTGTTTCATCGGCGGAAATGTCGCTGAAAACGCGGGCGGCGGCAGGGCCGTCAAATACGGGGTAACGGGACAATACATCCAGGGGCTGGAAATCGTTGCTCCAACCGGCGAAATTATTCAGCTGGGCGGCAAACGAATCAAGGATGTCACCGGTTACAACATGGTTCAACTGATGGTCGGTTCGGAGGGAACCCTTGGAATTTTTACCAAGATCTTCATCAAACTGCTGCCGCGTCCCACGGTTCGGCAGGCTATCCTGGTGCTGTTCGAAACCCCGGAAACAGCCATTGCCGTCGTACCCGAAATTATGACCGCCGGCAAACTGGTGCCGACTTCGATTGAATTTATGGATGGATTCACGTTTAATATGACGGCCAAAGCATTAAAGGAGTCTTTCCCCTATGAGAAAATCGGGGCGGCCGTGCTCTTTGAGGTTGATGGCACCCATTTGTCCGTTGTGGCAGAAAATGCTGCGACCATTCGCAGGATATGCCGCGAACGCGGGGCGATCGAAGATTACCTGGCCACGACGGATCCGGAGATCGAGCGTTTTTGGCGAATTCGCAAGCGAATACCTTGGGATATTATGCGCTACACCCCCCACCAGTCCGTTGAAGATATTGTCGTGCCAATTGCAAACATTCCCCTGGCTTTGTCCAACCTGAAACAAATTGGCGAAAAGTATGGGGTTGCCATCCCTGTGCTTGGACATGCCGGCGATGGTAATCTGCATGCCATACCGCTTAAAAATCCCGCCAGTTCAGTAGCGCACTGGCAAGAAATACTGCCCGCCCTGTTGAAAGATATTTATGCCATGACGGCCGAGTTGGGCGGGACCATCAGCGGTGAGCATGGTATCGGTCACAAACGCCGAGATTATATGAACCTCGTCATGAGCGAAGCACACCTTGATATGATGAGGAAGATTAAACGCGCCCTGGATCCGAAAAATATTTTAAATCCCGGCAAAGTATTTAACTTTATTTGAGAATATTTTCTTCTCACACGCGGTGGGTCGGCGCATCGAGATTTTTACGGTTTTTATCGCAGCCGATACAGTGATCCGGGTTATTCAAACACAAGGACTATTGTCCGCTATTTTTTTAATAAAAATCTGTAAAGGAAAGATTGGAACTGCCAATCCACCGCTTTCTGCCAATGCCAAGACAAAGAAATCCTATCTTTTTCCAGTCGATATTTCTTGTTGCAGCAAAATCATCACTCAATAATCCCTTCCTCCACTATCCTCTGAAACTACAATATGAGTTGGCTGAATATCTGTGATATTCTTCAGGGCCTATGTTTCAAAACACTCCCTCATCTTGTGGAATACAGTGGAAAACACGTCGGTCAGACGCAAAATGCCCACAACTTTTTTTCCGCCGGTTACCAATAAAGATTGGTGGTTTCCCATGACAAACTGATGAATAGCGGGATCCAGGGATGCTTCTTCGGAGACATATTCACCCTCGGTGGGTGTAGACATAATTTTTTTGACGTTCTGCTCTCCGGCTTTGCGGCAAATATCATCCAAGGGGTTAGCAAAAAGGTGATAACCTTCCAACATGGATTCCATGAAATCTTTGGTAAACCCATATTGGCGCGATCCCTTTCCCAGCAACATGTCCTTGTACTTTGGCTCTAAAGCTCTGAGCATATCCAGTTGGCTGAGTTTGCCGACTACATTGCCGTCTTTGTCCAGTATGAGAATTGCCCTGTGGCGATAACGGGTGTGTTTGTCTTTGAATTTTGCCTGTGCTTCTTCCAGAGACAGTACGGATTCGTAAAGGGTTGCGTTTACGGTCACGGTTGCATACTCCGAAAGCGGCACCATCAAATCTTTCACCAAGTATGATTTCATGGCTTCCTCCATTTGTTCTTTTGTAGTCGTGAGCAATGCGCTCAAAAAAAAGGCCATATTAGCGGAATGAAAAGCGAACCCATGATCAGCACCAGCAAATTTAGCGGCATTCCCAGTTTGAAGAAATCGCTGAAGCGGTACCCGCCGGGTCCATACACCAGCAAATTAGTTTGATACCCGATCGGAGTTGCAAAGCAGGCGCTGGCACCAAAGCAGACCGCAACGATAAACGGTTTGGGATCTACCCCTAGGCCCTGGGCGGCCGAAATCGCAATGGGCAGCAGCAGGATCGCGGTGGCGTTGTTGCTCAATACATGTGTGCTGATGCTGGTCAGCAAGAGCACCCCGCTTAAAACATAAGCCGGGCTTAGCCCGCCGAACAGGCCGAGAAATGCCCTGGCATAAAATTCCGATGCACCTGTTTTTTCCAATGCGGCGCTCATGGCGATCATGGCAATGATAATTAAAAGAACCCGGCCCTCCATCGCACGATAGGCATCACGCAGCTGCAGGCATCCGGTCAAAATCATGAGAAATGCAGCCGCCAGGGCACATACTAAAATATCCGCCAGCCCGGAGCTGGCAGCTACAACCATTGCCCCGAATATCAGAAACGCGCGACCTGCCAGTCTTTTGTGCTCAATTTCATGGTGGATGTCTTCGACGATGATAAAGTCCGTCTGCCCACGCAGTCTTTCCAGCGATGATCCCGGTAGACGAACCAGCAGAATGTCGCCAATCTTTAATCTGATGTCTTTGACTTTTGGCTCGGCATAATGAAGCTCTCGGCGCTTAATGGCGATGATATGGATATCCGGATCCCGTTGCAGACGGCTTGTCACTAGCCGTTCACCCAAAAGCGACGATTGGGGCGGTATGATCAGCTCCACGATTAACGCTTGCTTTTCTTCGGCCTCGAAATTCAGGCCCTGCGCGGCCATCGGTAATTCAACAATATCATCGTGAATTATTTCAACCAGATCATTGGCCGATCCTTTCACCAGCAAAAGGTCATCCGGTGCAATTTTTACCGCATCACGGTCAGGGTAAAAAACGTGGGAGTAGCGGATGAGCTCAAGTACTTCCATGCCTGGATATTTTTGTGAAAAATATGACTCCGGGTTTTCTCCGATGATCCGGCTGCCGTGTGGGACCTGCAACTCGGACAGATACCGACGATGTTCATCATCCTTTAACTCGCATACCGGATTGTGCATGCTGGGCATCAGCTTCGGGGCGGAAAAAATCAGAAAAAAAATACCCAGCAGGGCGATGGGCACGCCTAACGGTGAAAGCTCAAACATGCCTATAGACCCTAATCCATGTTTGGCACTCAAATCACTGATAATGATATTGGTAGAAGTTCCAATCAAGGTGCAGGTGCCGGCTAGAATGGAGGCATAGGAAACCGGAATCAAAACTTTGGACGGGCTAAAATCCAGCTCGCAGCTGAGGCTCAAAATGATGGGGATAAAAAGAACCACCACAGGGGTGTTGTTAATAAAGGCTGAAGCCGTGCCCACGATCACCAGGATAAAAAATATGGCCAGGGTAGGTCGGCCCCGGGAAAATCGACTTACCATTTGACTGATAAACCCTACGGCCCCGGTGCGAATCATGCCTTTACTTATCAGAAACATGGCCCCAACGGTTATGACCGCCGGGCTCGCAAAACCCGCGATGGTTTCGGTAGGGGTTAAAATTCCAGTGGTTGTCAATACAACGATGATACCGATTGAAGTCAAATCCACCGGCAACTTCTCGGTTATCAACAAAAGCATTGCCACAACTAAAATAAGGGTCACCAGCCAGATCAACATATTTTGCCTCAGTGCAGCGTTTAAGCCTTAAACTTTGTACAATAAATACGTTGTCAAGCCTTATAATTCAAATGAATTCTTCAGTGCCCTCTGAAATTTCCCATCACCTCGCCAAAGCCCATCCTATTACCGAGCCGGTCAAACAGGGGGTGGCAGGCCCCTGAAAAACACAATGAATTATACGATAAACGGCATTTTCAAATAGGTACGCTCTTTTTTGATAGTTTGAACGCTTATTGTCGGCAACCATGTCCGGATCCAGTCAGAGACTGAGCAACGGCGGCATTGCCCGGCAAACATTCTTTGGTGATAAAAGACGAGCAAATACAGCTTACCTTGAGGCCATGGTGCCCTAACTTTTTTATTTCCAGGCACAAGGCATCTGAAAACCCGACCACGCCCAATTCAGCGGTACAATAATCGGTCATCCTCAGTACCGCGATCAAACCGGCTGCCGCTGCGATGTTGGCGATGTGCTCGGCGTTTCTGGCAATCATTCGTGGTTGATCAAAATATTAATAGAAACAAAATCTTCTTACAAATTCTAAATGAAAGAAATGGTTTACTTATCGCAATAAATTCAAAACGATCAAAATTGCCGCTCAGACAGCGGTCACGGCTGCGATTTCCCATGCACGACTTCAGCGTATCGCAGCACCTGGATCGGTGGGTATAGCCTTAGCTTCCTGGCTGTCTCATGTTGATAACATCCAAATACCGACTCAGGCTCAATATCGGAAGATCAATCGGAGCGATTTTGTTTATTAAAATATTTTTTGCCTGGAATCCAGCTAACTTACCGACACTGTAATATCGACTGGCGACTGCAAGAAGGGCATTCGACTGGCTGGCCATTGCCTCATACGCGGATACAATTGGAACATCCTGTGACGCCAACTCCCAATGCTGATCATAAGCGACGTCATTCCTGGTTTGGTTTTCCTTGTAACTATGCTCGGGTCGCGGCATTTCAAGGGTGTCTGATGCATTATTAGCAGTTGCGATGTTTCTTTTAATTGTACACAACCGATCATCGAAGGCATCCATTCGAATCAAAGCATTTTCCGATTTACCTGCCGGCAGACCGTTCATATCGATAAAGCAGACATTCTGTCCCGTTGCCTCTGAGTTCCGAATTTTATCATGTGAGGCTTCAATGCTTTTCAAATATTTACTTAAACCACGGAACGCAACCATATTTCCAATAAAGGCGAGAATCGAGAAGGCAATAACAATAATTGCAGACTTCAGTAGAAGTGAATTCTTGAATTTAATAACCTAACTGTTGTAATCATCCTTAGCAATACGATCATACATAAAATGGATTTAAATAAAACCTTTTTCTTCTTCCAACTTCCGCATTCCGACTTCCGACTTCTGAATATGGAGACCGACTAATGAATGCATCGGATTACTGCCCGGTAACACGTGAAATTATGGAAGATTTGAAGAGAATTTGCGGCGATGCGTTTGTTTATTCTGATGACGCAAGAAAGCTTGCGAAATATTCACGCGATAAGGTGCCCGGACCATCTGGCCATCTGCCTGAAGTCGTTGTGATACCGAAAACAGCCCGGGAAGTCGCCGAAGTCGTGAAACTGGCCAATCGCGAAATCATCCCCATCACTCCCCGAGGTGCAGGCAGCGGTCTTTCCGGCGGCGCGGTTCCGATATATGGCGGTATCTTACTGTCAGTTGAGCGGATGAACGCTATAATCGAAATCGATGATAAAAACCTGACGGCAGTGGTGGAGCCGGGCGTGGTAACCAATAAGCTGGATGAGGTGTTGCTGAAATACGGATTGTTTTTTGCCGGGTATCCGATGAGCGAGGAATTTTGTTTCATCGGCGGCAACGTAGCTGAGAACGCGGGCGGCGGCAGGGCCGTCAAATACGGCGTGACAGGACAATACATCCATGGGCTCGAGATCGTTGCGCCAACCGGCGAAATTATTCAGCTGGGCGGCAAGCGCGTCAAGGACGTCACCGGCTACAACATGGTTCAACTGATGGTCGGTTCGGAGGGGACCCTCGGAATTTTCACCAAGATTTTCATCAAACTTTTACCATGTCCCACAGTTCGGCAAGCCATCCTGGTGCTGTTCGAGGACGCGGAAGCAGCCATTGCAGTCGTACCTGAAGTTATGACCTCAGGCAAGCTGGTGCCGACTTCGATTGAATTTATGGATGGATTCACTAATACCATGGGATATTATGCGATATACCACCCATCAGTCCATTGAAGATATTGTCGTTCCCATTGCAAGCATTCCGCTGGCTTTGTCCAACCTGAAACTAATTGGTGAAAAATATGGTGTTGCCATTCCAGTGCTCGGACATGCCGGCGATGGTAATTTGCATGCGATACCGCTTAAAAATCCCGCCAGTTCAGTAGATCATTGGCAAGAAATACTGCCCGCTCTGTTGAAAGATATTTAGGCCATGACGGCCGAGTTGGGAGGGATTATCAGCGGTGAGCATGGTATCGGTCACAAACGCCGAGATTATATGAGCCTCGTCATGAGCGAAGCGCACCTTGATATGATGAGGAAGATTAAACGTGCCCTGGATCCGAAAAATATTTTGAATCCCGGCAAAGTATTTAGCTTAGATTGATAGATACAACCTCTTCCCCGGCGGACATTTACTATCTTTTACGCACAACGAGACTCCCAATGGAGTATCCGGCACCAAAGGAGCATATGACGCCGAGATCGCCGGCAGCCAGATCCCGATTGTACAGGTGAAAGGCGATCAGTGATCCTGCGGAGGCCGTGTTGGCAAAGCGGTCGAGAACTACGGGTGCTTCTTCAAAGGTAGCTTCCCGCCCGAGTAATCGCTTGGTAATCATATTATTCATATTAATATTGGCTTGGTGCACCCACCAACGCTTGATGTCAGGGATGGTGAAACCCAGGCTTTGTACATGGTTGCGGAGATGCTGTTCGGCCATGGGGCTGACCTCCTTGAACACCCTGCGGCCGTTCTGATGGAAGAGTTTGTCGGGACCGAAAGGGTCCACATCGTTGACGCGGCTGAGATACCCCATATTGGAACGAACATTGCTGGAATATTGAGTCATGGACTTGGTATGAATGATTTCATAAGAGTGGGGGGCCGTGCAGGTGTCTGCCCGTTCCACGATTGCTGCTGTGGCAACATCGCCAAAGATGAAGTGGCTGTCCCGGTCACAATAGTTGACTTGGGGTGAGGTCAACTCCGGGTTGATCAAAAGAACGCAGCGGGCTGTACCGGCGGTTACCATCTCATAGCCTCGATGCAGGGCAAACGTGGCAGCGGAACAGGCTACCAGCATATCGAAGGCGAATCCTTCTATCCCCAGTTCGTTTTGCACTTCAATTGCAATGGCCGGATAGGAGCGCTGCGTATAGGCACAGGAGACAACGACCGCATCGATGTCCGCAGCGCTTTTACCGGCGGCTTTGATGGCGTCCCGCGCGGCGTTGAGTGCCATCTCCGCCTGATCGGAAAGGGCTTCCTCCGGGCGTTCCGGTATAAGCGGGCGCATCCGCCCGATGTCCAGAATTCCCTCCTTAACCCAGGCAAATCGCTGCTGGATCCCTGAAGCCTTGACAATGAATTCTACTGTGGAGCGGGGTTTTGCCTCGAGTTCGCCTTTTTCGATTTCCTCCGCGTGCTCCGCGTTGTACTGATCTGCCCAGCGGTTATAAGAGGCAACCAATTCTTCGTTGGTGATGACGTGTTCAGGCGTATACAGACCGGTGCCGCTGATTACTACAGAATATGGTTTTGCTGATGACATGAGTATCCTTTTGTTAAGTCGTTTTAAGGCCCAAATCTTCCACGATCTTTGCTTTCAGCTATAATCGTTCCGCGGAAATGACAGGCGTTTTTCCTGGCCTCGGCCGTAGCTTCCGGTTTTTTTGAAATATTAATTGAGCGTAAAATAAGGCGACTTCCCATAGAAAGCAAGTTTTCCCAGCTCACCCGGGACGGCTGCATCCGGCACGATCACAGTCGACCAGAAACCTTTTCGGTCCAGGGACGCATGAATTCAATGCCGCCTCCTGATACGATATAGGTTTTGAAACCATTGGCCCTCAGATGGGCCAGCAGTTCGAGCATCGGTTGGTAAACAAGATCGGTGTAAGGCCGGTTGAAACGCGGGTGTTTGGCCGTGGCCAGCCAGTCCTTCACCACCCGGGCGAACGCGTCGGCCGTCATGCCGGCGGACGTCGCCATGATCAGTTCTACCAGCGCGTGCTCGCCACCGGCAGCGACGGTTTTGAAGTCGCCTTCGAGCGCAGCCTTAAAAGGCTGTTTGTCCTTCCATTGGGAGTGCGTCGGCGCCAGCGCTTTGACCCGGCCGAGGGCGAAGACCACCTGAACGTACATCGGTTTTTCGGCCCACAGGCAGCCGTCATTGTCGAAGACGGCGATGCGTTCCGGCAGCGGCACGAAGGGTTCCATCCAGACACGGAAGGTGCCCGTGGTCTTCTGTTCCATGAAGATCAGCTTCCAGTCCCCGTAGCGCAGGGCGGTCAGATCGCCGTCGTCGGAGAAGTAGAAGATTTCCTTGCGCAGGCTGGGGACGTTGGCCGGGTCCTTGAGGTGCGCGGTGAGGTCATAACCGTCGAGGTGGATCTTGTATTCACGACCGAGTGCCTTGGAGCTGTAGCCGTCGAGGAGATCCTGCTTGATGTCCTTCTTGCCGGCGGCATGTTGTTCTTTGATGAAGGCAATCGCGCGGTCCGAGGTATCGTCATCAACGGTTTGCATGCGCTTTTTGGTCAGCGGTCCGGTAACCTCTATCTTCTGGCTGCCGTCCGCCTGGGCCCGAAAATGAATTACGCACCGGGGAGTCCGACCTTCGAAAGCCCGGTGCGGAACACGCTCTGGCCCAGTATGAAGGACGCACGGCCGGCCGTGCAGGACTGCTCACCGTAATAGTCGGTGAATATCATGCCTTCATTGGCGATGCGGTCGATATTGGGGGTTCGATATCCGACGAGTCCGCGCGTGTAGGCACTGATGTTGGACTGACCGGATGCGTGAGAAATTCAGGTAATAATGTTCATTGTTTTGCAAACCAGTCGGGCTTTTCTGTGTGCCGCGGCAGCCGGGAATAGAAAAGATCATCCATGAACAGCGCAATGTGGCGCGAAATCGGGTTGCGGGTGCACAGGAACCGAATGATATTGTGGTAGAAGGTGTCGGGTTTGGAATAGGGGCAGACGGCCATGCAAATGGCGCAGTCGGTGCCGGCCGTGCGCCAGAATTTATAGCAGGTTTCCATATTGCTTTGCCACTTGACCACCCCGCGTACTTCTTTTTTGCCCCCGGTTTCAATAGATTTGGATGGACAATTGTCCGCGCATTTTTTGCAGATTTCACAAAAATGCTGGACGCCGAAATTAACTGGACTGTCTTCATTTAAATCAAGATCAGTGGTCACCACTGCCAGGCGGACGCGCGGTCCGTGGGTTGGTGTCATGATCAACCCCAATCGGCCGAGTTCTCCAATGCCGGCATCGTGCGCGACAGCGGTGGCCAGCACCTGATAGTTGCCGTCAATATGGGCCCTGGCACTGTAGCCGAGTTTGGACAAATACATGGCAAGGGCAATTCCGATATTGGCCAGATGCATGTATTGAACGGCAGATTCTGTTGCGGCCGGTGCCCGGGGCGTACTGTGCAACATTTCATGATCCATTTCCGAAGAAAAAACGATGGCATGGGTATGATGAACATTGTTTTTTTCACCCCAATTGTGAAGCCGCCGACCGGCGTGAGAGTAAACATGATAGTCTTTTAGCCGGGTAACGCGCACATCCAGGGCCCCCAGGTGTTTGGCAAATCCTTTGACCCGGCGGGTTGCCTCCTCGGTCGACAAGCCAATCGGTTCGGCATCAGGTGAACCCGGATCGGCCAGATGATTGTAGTTGGCGATAAATTCAAAAATAGCGTCAAAGTAAGGTGAATCCAGTTCATGGGAGTACTCCCCCCCGAGTTCACCCAGTTTCGGCATGGTGCGAACGTGATCGTCAAACCCCTTGACCTGGGGATTAAGCTCGGAATAATATTTTTCATACTGGGGCATACCCGGCTCAAGTTCCATACGGCCGAATATAACATGGCGTTCGTCATAGCGCTCGGTTGAAGACGGGTTGATTTCAAGGGGAGCGGGTTTGCCAAATGGCCAGGAAAGCAAACCCAGGCTTGCAACCAGCAGCAGCCAAAAAGTGATGGTGATATAAATTGTGGCCGCAGGATAAACGTGGCCGGTTAAAAACCACGCGCCACCATAGACAGTGGCAATAATCAAGGCAATCGCAGATGCGCGTTTTTCCTTTTCAAAATATGATGCTACGGCAAAACCAAGTAAAAACAGCCAACACAAAAGCCCGGTAAATACAAAAATGAGGTGCACAAAAACTCCCAGTATTAGTTGAATGGTTGAATAGTTGATTTGTTGATTAGACCCTATAGTTGCATAAAATTTTGAAATCCAACTTAGCTGCTGCAATGAAGACCATTGAAAGTATTGACTGATCCTGGATTCTGGTTGCTGGATCCTGG
>CACVKW010000701.1 GCA_902749685.1 Olavius sp. associated proteobacterium Delta 1
AACAACCACCCTACATATAAGGAGGATTTTTTTCAATGACTCGTATTATTACTCACTTTATGACTCATTCTAAACCCGTTTTTGGACAAGAGTGATCAGTGGCATAAGTTGAAAGTTATTAATAATATACGAAATAGTTCCGTTAATGACTCCGCCCTGAAAAATTACAGCACCCAGTGCGGCTACGACATATTTGTTCTTTAAAGCCCTATTAAAATACTTTGATGTTGTACCGGACGGAGAACTTAGTAGATAGGGCCGATTTTTATAAAAGCAAATTTGAATGCCAGCAGAGGCGAGATATTCAAGACGGAAACAACCTTTGAACAGGAAATTCCCAAATTATGAAATCGGTTGACCAAGAAGACGACCATACTGAGGCAAACTGTCGTTGATTCCCGCCAGGCGCAGGCAGTGCCAGCCGAGGGCCTGGTTGCTGGAAATTACCGGTTTGTCCAACTCATTCTCTAACTCTTCTAATATGCTCAGTGCACGCAGGTTTGTGCAGGAAATAAAGACAGTGTCCACGCGATCGGAACGCCCCAGATCCACTACTGCTTCTCGAATCGATTCCGGTGAAATGCGTCCAACTTTGGCGTCCACCGGCTCATTCCACGATCCCATGGCTGGCACCTCGAAACGGTTTAGCCGCAAATGCTCTCGCAGGCGTTGATTTATTTCATCTGCATAAGGTGTGATCAAGGCAATACGGCGGGCTTTTAAGGCCTCAAGAGCCGCCGTGGCCGCTTCGATAGGGGTGGTGCAGACCGTGTGCGTGTGGGCCTTGTGAATCAGTTCATGGACCTTTTTTGACCCGATGAACAAGGAACCCGACGTGCAACCGAAAGCCATCACGTCCACTGATAGGTCCGGCAGGATGAGGCTGGCCGCCCGCAAAATCTCACTTTCCATGGCTTTCAGGGAATCCGGGCTGATCGTCGCGTCGCAGGGCAAACGATTTACAAAACAGGCCACCCCCGGCAGATCGAAAATCATGCGGAGCTCGTGTTCGATCGTCTGGTCGTCGGGCAGAGCGATAATCCCGATACGGGCACGGTGGCCGATTCCGTCATCTAATGAATAGGATAGGCTTTGTTTGTTGATCACCGGCTTTTTATCAGATTTACTCTTAGGTTGCCCATTTTGCACGTCTAAGCTCCTAATATGAAACCTCATTCCCTAATCAAGATTAAACAAAATATCATTCTCCCGATAGGCCTGCTCCAGTTTTTCCTGATGTGTTTTCAGCTGACCGCTGTTGCGGCTTGCCAGTTCTAGAACGAGATAGTTGATAATGCAGGATATCGTGGTCGGACTGCCAATAAACGGAATGTGTTTTGACGGGACTACCAGCGACAGATGGGCGAATTGGGTCAATGGGCACAGCGAACTGTCCGTAATCACCAGAAGGGTATGGTCCAGGCGGCGCACTATTTTGCCCAGTTTGATCAGTTCATTGGGATAGCGGGAAGTGGCGATAATCACTGCCAGGCTGCGGGGTTCAGCAATGCTCAGCCAGTCGATGGCGGCACTGTCGCTGCCTTTCAAAATACGGACATTTTGGCGCACTTTGGTCAGAGACCATCCTAAATAATAAGCAAAGGTGTAAGACAGGCGTGAGCCGATGACATAAATAGAGTTGCTTTCTTCCAGGAAGTCCACCACTTTATTCAAATCATTCATGTCGATGGACTGGAAAAACTGTTTCAGATTGTCCATCTCTTCATAGAGTACACGACTGAGGCGATCGGTCCCCGGTCCCTTGATTCCGGATAAATCGGTACGATCCAGCAGCGTCAATTCGGTATCGACAAAGTCTCTGAGTGACTGCTGAAAAACGCTGTAAGCTTCGTATCCCAGCTGGCTGACAAAACGAACCACCGTCGCTTCACTGACATTGCACGTTTCGGCCAGTTCTTTGGTGGTCATGAAAACCGCTTTGCGCGGGTTGTCCAGAATATATTTGCCAAGAACCCGGCCTTTAGGGGTCAGAGAGTGCTGCTGTTCGACCAATCGCTTCATTATTGAAATATTATGTTTCATCATATTTTGTTTCATCAGGGCTTGTTTTGATTAAGCAGCAATGAGGTGCAATTCCGGTGAATTTCACGCCCAGCTTCTTAATAAACAAAATATATTTAGAAAATTAGCTGTTTTTCGCAATCTGAATCAAAATTTAATAGCATAATCCGAAATTATTTAAAATAGTTTAATTGATATTTTTTCTTTCAATTTTGATAGAAAAAATTTCATACAATACAGATGGTTAAGATTCAATTGCATAAAATGGAAATAAAATGTTTATTTTATTTCTTTTTATGTTGACAGGATTTGTTTCATTAATGTATGGACATCAGAATTGCTTGCAATGCTTACTTAAAATGAGGAAAAGCTTATGTTTGGGAAATATAAACCACTCTGGGGGAAGCCTTCCAAGTTGGATTCAGCTTACGATGCGGTCATCATCGGTGGCGGGCTGCACGGGTTGGCGACTGCCTATTTTCTGGCGCGGGATCACGGGTTGACCAATGTGGCCGTGATCGAAAAACGCTTTATCGGATTCGGCGGATCCGGCAGGAATACCGCCATTGTGCGCGCCAATCAGCGGACTCAGGAAAATTTGCCGCTCTACCAAGAGGCGCTTGCGCTCTGGCCCATATTGACCAAAGAACTCGATTACAACCTGATGTTCTTTAATTGCGGCAATTTGAACCTGTGCCATAGTGAAGCCGCGATGAGCGCCGCACGGCTGCAAATTGCATCGGCCCAGTTCAACGGCATTGAAAGCCACCTGCTCGATTCCAAACAATGTAAAGAAATGGTGCCGGCCCTGAACATATCCGAGGATATTACCTATCCCATCTTCGGCGCCATGTACCACCCGCCGGGCGGGATTGTGCGGCATGATGCGGTCGTGTGGGGCCTTGCCAAAGGGGCTGCCAAACACGGGGTTCATATTCATCAGCAAACCGCAGTCACTGGTATCAATGTTGAGAACGGAAAAGTAGTGTCGGTTGAAACCGACCGGGGTCGGATCAACACTCCGAGGGTTTTAAATGCCGCCGGCGGTTATTCGGCGGCCATATCCTATGAAATGCTGGGGATCAAGCTGCCGATCAGCGTTTTGAACATTCAGGCCATGGTGACCCAGCCCCTGAAGCCGATATTAAACCATGTTGTCTCTTCCGGTGCTTATCACGCCTATGCCAACCAGACACTGAAAGGTGAAATTGCCACCGGAGCTCACATGGACCCCTGGCCCAACTATACGACCCTGTCAACCGCCCATTACATCAAACACCAGGCCCAAGCCCTGTCGGAGATGCTGCCCTGCCTCAGAGGCGTGCGGTTTATGAGGCACTGGTCGGGGCTGGCCGACATGACGCCTGACATGGCTCCGATTATGGACGGCAACGACCATATCGATGGCTACTACATGGACTGCGGCTGGGGTTACTTTGGTTTTAAATCCAGTGCGGCAGCCGGTAAATACATGGCCCAATTCATGGCCAGCGGAAATTGTCCGCCATTGTTAAAGCCATTTTCACTGCGGCGCTACGAGCAGCATCGCCTGATGGGAGAGATTGCGACACCTGTATCATATGGCCCTTGGAATTAATATCTCGAGGATATATAACTTTCAATATGTTTACAGGCAAGTGAAGGTTTCAGGTGTCAGGTTTCAGGGAAAAGATTGAAAGTGCTGGCACTTTCCATGAAATTTCACAAGTTTTAGAAGCGAACCGCAGAATTTCGAAGTGTGGTTCCGCTTTGCTCAGTCATTTTTTTATAAATTAGACAGAATACATTCCTTCGACATTCGTTATTCGTTATTCTGCGGTTCTGCGGTTCGCTTTTTAGCTTCTTGAAGTTGTTTATGAGGTTGCATCAGTCGGGGCAAAGATCGATAGTGCTGACACCTGACACCTGAAACCTGACACTTGAACACTCATTTTGCTATCGGCTTAGGAGGCATTTATGTCATTAACAATTACCTGTCCCATCTGCGGCAAACGCAATGGGTATGAATTTCGTTTTGGGGGAGAAGAAAAAGGTCCCCGGCCTGACGAAGCGGGCTTAACACCGGAAGTCTGGTGTGATTATGTGCATATGAATAAGTCCGTGGCCGGAACCCAGCAGGAATGGTGGTTTCACCGGGACGGCTGCGGCGCCTGGTTTACCATCTACCGCAATACCACAACCAATCTTGAAGTAGATCAATCGGAGGCGACATCATGAGTCGGCTGGACAATCTGCCTACCTTACGGATAAATCCCGCGCAACCCCTTCAGTTTAATTACGGCGGCAAATCATACCAGGGTGTGGCCGGTGATTCGATCGCCGCGGCCCTGTATGACGGCGGCACGCGCATTTTTTCGAGAAGCCTCAAATATCATCGCCCGCGCGGTCTCTACAGTCTGGATGGTGAATGCTCGAACACCTGCATGGAAGTAAACCGTATTCCCAATGTGCGTACCGAAAATACGCTGCTCAAAACCGGTATGTCCGTAACCGCTCAAAATGTCAAAGGCACGGCTGACAAAGACCTGATGAGTTTTATGGACAGGATGGATTGGGCCATGCCCGCCGGTTTTTATTACCGCACCATGCACAAACCCGCTCAGGTATGGCCGATCGCTCTGAAGCAGGTGCGCAAGGTCGCCGGAATTGGAAAAATTTCCCCTGATTATCAAATGCCGGGAACCTTTGACGAAATTTATCCCCGGGCGGATGTGTGTGTGATCGGAGGCGGGCCGGCGGGAATGCTGGCTGCTGCAGCTTCTGCGGAAAAGGGACTGCGTGTCATCCTGCTGGAGGCGCGACCGTGGCTGGGCGGCTTTTTTGACTATCGCATCGCATCCTACAATGAAGAGACACAACTCTATCAACGGGCCCGGCAGCTGGCTGAGCGGATCGAGCAAATGAGCAATGTCCGCATATTTACGCATACAGCGATGGTCGGTGCCTACAACAACAATCTGATTACGGCCTTTCAGATCGGCGGTGAATCAGATCCCTTTGACGAACGCTATATCGAAATCAGGGCCGAAAGCGTGGTTGTCGCCACCGGCTGCATCGAGCGGCCGCTGCTGTTTGAAAATAACGAGCGCCCCGGCGTGATGCAGATCGGCTGTGCGCATCGACTGGCGCACACCTATGGTGTCCTTGCCGGCAGCCAGGCGGTTTTCAGCATCGGGCATGATCTGGGACTGGAGGCCGCCATCGATCTGCATGACCGGGGATTAAAAATTGCCTGTGTGGCCGATATCCGTGAAGACGGTCAGGATGCCGGACTGATCGGCAAACTGCAGGAACGCGGCATTGCCTATATGAGCGGGTGGGTGGCAATCGCGGCTCATGGCAAGGCTGTCGTTGACAAAGTTACCGTCAGCACCAATCAGGGGACACTTCATAAAGAGTTTGCCTGTGATCTCCTGGTGGCATCAGCCGGACTGACACCGGTCACCGGTCCGCTGACCATGGCCCAGGCCAAACTGGAATATGATCATCATACGGGCTTCTTTCTGGCCCGAAATCTGCCGGCTAAAATGCACGCCGCCGGCCGCATGCTGGGCTTAAGCCACCCGTGGTCGATTGAAACATCCGGTACGCTGGCCGGCCTGCTGGCAGCGGCGGATTGCGGCGTCGAGGTTGCAAGTGACGTTAATCAGACCCGGCAGAATCTCGCTACCCTGGCAGGACCGGACAAGGGCTCAAAGATGGTGATGGCGCCGGTCAAGGGGCGCAAAACATTCATCTGCTTTGATGAAGATACGACCATTAAAAATATTAAACAAGCCCTGGAAATGGGGTTTGATGCCGCCGAGTTGATCAAACGGTTTACGGCCGCCGGCACGGGACCGGGGCAGGGCGGTATTCCCGGTCACAACCTGCCGTTGTTCGTGGCCCAGTATCATGCCGATTCGACGGTTGCAGCCAAACCGACAACTGTCAGAGCACCGCTGGTGCCGACCCTGATTGCCACCTATGCCGGCCGCAACCATGATATGTGTAAACGCACCCCCATGCATGACTCCCAGAAGCAGGAAGGGGGGATTCTGCGCCGTATCGGTGTCTGGCGGCGTGCCCGCTATTTTTCGCAGGATTTCACCTGTCGGGAGGAAATCGCAAACGTGCGCAATAATGTCGGCCTGCTGGATGCCTCCACCCTTGGAAAGTTCAAGATTTGGGGGCCGGATGCCTTAAATGCTTTGCAGCGCGTATATGTGAGCGACATGTCGAAGATCGCGGACGGCAAAATTAAATATTCGGCCATGTGCAACGACGACGGCTGTATCGTTGATGATGGCGTGGTGGTCAAACGCGCCGAGAACGAGTATTATTTCACCACCTCAACCGGCCGGGCCGGCTCCACGGTGGAATGGCTTCGCTATCACACCCGCTATGACGGCTGGAATTTTAATATGGTGAATCTTACCGATGCCCTGGGCGTTATCAATCTGGCCGGACCCAATGCCCGCAAAGTGCTCGAAAAAATAACCGACACCGATGTCTCCAACGATGCCTTTCCGTTTACGGCCTACCGCGAGTTTACCATTCAAAATGAGATTGCCGTGCGGTCCATGCGATTGGGGTTTGTGGGTGAACTTTGCTACGAACTGCACGTTGCTTCCTCGTATATGCAGACGCTCTGGGATCTGCTGGTGGAGGCCGGTCAGGAATTCGGCCTGCAAAATTTCGGGCTGGAAACCCAGAACGTGCTGCGATTGGAAAAAGGGCATATCATCATTGGTGCCGAATCTGAAATACGAACCACATTGCATGACGTGGGGCTGGGTTTTCTATGGTCTCGTAAGAAACCGGCTGCAAAAACAGTCGGGGCGGTTGCCTTGCAGCAGACCGAATCCCAGGAGGGGCGTTTGAAGCTGGTTGGATTTAAAATGGAAAATCCCGCGCGTGCGCCCAAAGACGGATCCATAGTTGTGGATAACGCTATAAGGGGCTACGTCTGTACGGCACGACACAGTGTGACCTTGAATGAGTCGGTCGGGATGGCCCTGGTCGATGCACCGCTGGCGGAAGCGGGCCGGCGGCTGCAAATTTATGAAGACGAATGCGAGGGGCAACTTCTCTATGCAACCGTGGTCCCGACGCCCTTTTATGATCCCGAAGGTAACAGACTGAAAATGTGAGGTATAAAATGGCCGAAAATATTATCAGGCGTTCCCCGGCAGTGTTCGACAGCACGCCTGCCCAAACGGAAATGCGCGACAACTGGACAGTTGTCCTTGAGTATGAAAACCAGGGCGATGGGCCCTGGGTAATCGATTTGAGCCACCGGGTCAGGTGGGATCTGCAGGATCGAGAGATCGATGCAATCCAACCCTGGGGGTTGAACATACCGGATACACCCGGATGGTGTTTATTCGGCAATGGCGTATTAATCAATCGCATGAATCGTACTCAATCTGCCATATGGCATTTAGCCGGGGATAAACCGGATTCACCGGCGGGTGCTGCCTATACTGATGTTACCGATGCCACTGTTTTTCTGGCTTTAATTGGAAAGAATCTGGCTCCATTGGTTGAAAAACTGACGTCGCTGGATTTTTTTAGTCCTTTAAATGAACCGCCTTTTTTGCTACAAGGACCTTTGGCCCATGTTCCCTGCCAGTGCGTGATGCTGGAAAAATCCCAGGACAGATCCGGTATTCTATTCACCTGTTCAAGGGGCTATGCCCGGGACATGGTCCATGCGGTTGTTGAAGCGGGTACCGAATTCGGATTACGTCCCGCCGGCGAAAGCTTATTTCAAGACTGGCTCAATGAGTTGTCAATCAATTCGTAAAAAAGAAGGAATGGATTCTTATTATATTTTTTAATTTAGACAGGATCATCATGATGTTCAGGATTTTTTCACGGTTTCCGGGAGAAACCGTGAAAATTTATTTTATCCAGTTGATCCTGTAAATCCTGTCAAAAACTATCTTTAAATAGAATCCATTCACTAGTTATCTAAGAATAGGAAATTTCCCAATGACGCTTGAAGAAAAAATTATCGGCATGTTGGACAAACAAAAAATTTCATATGAAATTGTTGAGCACGAACCGGTGTATACCAATCCGGCCATGGCCCAGGCTCTCAATGTCGATGAATCCGAGACGGTCAAATCTCTTGTTTTAATGACTAAGGAAAGGAAAATGATTGTTCTGGTGCTGCCCGGCAATAAAAAGGTGAACTGGAAGCAGGCCGCAGCCGGAGCCGGCACCAAAAAGGTGTCCTTCGCAAAACCTGAAGCGGTCAGTGAATCAGTCGGCTGCGAGGTAGGCTGTGTGCCGCCTTTCGGGCATTTCAGTACACTGCCGATATACATGGATCCGGATTTGGCGAAAAAGGATTTTGTCTATTTCAACCCGGGCGTCCACGATAAATCATTCAAAGTTAAAGGCTGGGATTTGAGGAAGTTGTGTCAGCCATCATTCATTTGAGTGGATAGGTTGAATAGTTGACTGGTTGAAACAGACAAGAGGCAAAAGGCTAAAGGTTAAAGGGAAAAGGTTTTATGTTAAAGCCAATAAAAGACGAAATTTATGCTATTTGCGAATTCATAAACTTAAAAAAAATATTTAATTTCGGCCTAAGTAGCTCCGCAATTTAGATTTCCGAATCCTTTTTTTACAACCATATAATTTTCAATAATCTGAAAATCCGAAATTAATCCGAAATCAAAAATCCATAAAGGGGGTTTTTCTGCTATGAATAAAAAATACGATGCGATCATCATTGGTGCCGGTGTCATTGGCTGTCCCATCGCTTATGAACTGGCCAAGATGGGTTACAAGACCTTGAATGTCGATAAATTGGACGATGCGGGCATGGGTTCCACGGCTGCTTCCTGCGCCATCGTTCGCGCCCACTACTCCACGGAAGATGGCGTGGCCTTTGCCTATGAGGGTTTCAAATATTGGCTGGACTGGGAGAACTACCTTGAACATGTTAACGATGAAAAAGGTTTGGCAAAGTTTATGAACACCGGTTCCATTCTGATAAAATCCCAGGGGCATGACTGGCGCAAGGTCAAAAAGCACTACGATGCCGTGGGCGTCAAGTATGAAGAATGGAGTGTCGAAAAGATCAAGGAAATCGTGCCGGTCTACGATCTGCACGAAAACTGGCCGGTCAGACGCCCGGAAGATCCCGAGTTTTTTGATGAGCCCGCCAAGATGCTTGAAGGTGCTTTATTCTGTCCGGAAGGCGGTTACGTCAATGATCCGGAATTGTCGGCCCACAACATCATGCGGGCCACCGAAGCCAAGGGCGGGGAATTTATCTTTAACGCCGAAGTGGCAGAAATTCGCAGTCAGGATAACCAGGTGCTGGGGATAACCCTTAAGGATGGCACCCAGATCGATGCGCCGGTAGTCGTGAACGTGGCCGGTCCGCATTCGTATAAAATCAATCAGATGGCCGAGGGCGTTTATGAAGGCTGCAACATCAAAACCAAAGCCCTGCGGCACGAGGTGATGCACACCCCGGCGCCTGAAGGCTATGATTACCTGAACGAAGGCTACCACACCTCTGACGGCGATGTGGCCTGCTATTACCGCCCGGAAGTCGGCAACATGTTTTTGATCGGCAGCGAAGATCCCGATTGTGACCCCCAGGAATGGGTAGACCCCGATGAATTTTATGCCGGGAAGGGAGAAACCGGCAGAAACAATCAACTTTCGGAAGCACAATGGAAAGCCCAGACCTACCGTTGTGCCAAGCGGGTACAGGGACTGCAGATCCCCAATCAGCCCCGCGGCGTTTGCGACCTCTATGACTGCTCCGATGACTGGATTCCGATTTATGACAAGTCGGATATGAAGGGTTTTTACATGGCCATCGGCAGCAGCGGCAACCAGTACAAAAACGCCCCGGTCGCCGGACGCATGATGGCGGAATTGATCGATGCCTGTGAGAAGGGGCTCGATCATGACAAAGAACCTTTTCAATTCAAACTGCCGCACTTAGGGCGCAAGATTGACGTGGGATTCTTTTCACGCACCCGCGAAATCAACTACGACAGCAGCTTTTCGGTGAACGGCTAACCGCAAAGTAACTAAAGGTGTCAGGTTTCAGGTGTCAGGAACCCAGTCAACGGTCAGAGGTGAAAGGTGCAAGGTTAAAGGTAAAAGGCCAGAAAGCTTGGAGGCTTGAAAGCAGGGAAGCAATAAAATTATCGCATCGCATGCTTTTGTGTTTGATAGTAGCTTTGTGATAAATTTTATAGTTTAATTTACGAATCGAAAGCAGGGCTTTGTCCGCAGGGATATTGTCCTGCTTTTAAATTCAATATCATTAGGAACCGATAAAATCCTCTAAGCCTTCGAGCCGCCAATCTTCCCAGCCTCCCAGCTCGATGGTATATGAACTCACAACCCCATGAGTATTCGCGATTTATCTTGGACAGGTAGCTAATGCAAATTTACGTTTGTGTGAAACATGTGCCGGATTCGGCGGCTAAAATTACGATTACCGGAAACAACCAGATCGATGCGTCGGTCACCTTTCTGATGAATCCTTATGATGAGCATGCGATTGAGGAAGCTGCCAGACTTAAAAAGCAGTTGGCGGCGGCGGAGATCATCGCTGTTTCTGTCGGAAAAACAGATGCCGCAAATACGATCCAATCCGCTCTGGCCATGGGAGCGGATCGCGGAATACTGGTCATGACGGAAAATCAGCCGGACAGCCTGGTGACTGCCAGAGCCTTGAAGGCGGCCATCGAGCAGGATGGTCGCGCGGATATCATTTTTACCGGCAAAGAATCCATTGACAGCGAAGGGTTTCAAACCATGTACCGACTGGCGGCTGCGATGGATATGCCGGCGGCATCGGGGGTTGAGTCGTTTGCATTGGAGCAGGGCAGGGTCCTGGTTGAATGCGATTTAGAGGCCGGCGCCAGAGAGGTGATCGAAATGTCGCTGCCCTGCGTGATCGGATGCGGCAAAGGGTTGAATAAGCCGAGCTACCCGACCCTGCCGGCGATTATAAAGGCTCGCAAAAAAGAGGTGCAGCAAATTGAATTGCAGTCTTTAAATATAGAAAAGCCGGCCGGTGGTATTGAAATAATTGAATTGAAACCTGCTGTTGAAGAGCGCCAGCCCAAGGAAGTCAAAGGTACACCGGAAGAGATCGCCGGTGAGCTTGTGCGAATACTGCGGGAGGACGCTAAAGTGATAATCGAGCGTTAGCGCTCGGTGTTTGTTGTCCGTTGTTTGTGGTCTGTTGTTCAAAAAACATACTTATTATTTATACGCCTTCGCACTAAAGTCAGGTGTGAAAAAAAATCACTCATATAGCAATCCAGCTTTCAAGTCCAATTCGGTCATGTGGGAGACAATCGTGGAAAAAGTAGCGATACTTATCGAAACTAAAAACGGTGAAATCAAACAATCCAATTTTGGTGTTGTCACTGCTGCCCGTGGGAATGACCATGAACTGTATGCTTTTTTAATCGACGGCGGCGGAATTGATCATAAGGCAGCCCTTGAAGCATACGGCATTCACAATGTCGTCGAGATAACCTCTGACGAAGGCCCGCTCCCATGGAACCCGGTAACCTGGTCCAAGGCTGTGATCAGTGCCATGCAGCACTTTGGTATTAACACGCTTTTAGGTCTAACCAGCGCCCAGGGCAAAGAATTGCTGCCCAGGATTGCCGCCCGGCTTGATGCACCGCTGATAATGGACTGCATTGCGGTAAATTTAGCCGGGCATACCGTGGAAAAATCCCAGTATTCCGGCAAGACCATCGCCACCATAATAACCCACGGTTCCCTCAGCATATACGGCATGCGGCCCAATGCCATCGAGCCGGAAACCTACCCCGAAACCGCAGATCTGATTACTTTTCTAACAGAGGTAGATAGTCAGGCGCTTACCATCAAGGAGATCAAGCAGGGCGGTGCCGGCGGCATAGACTTAACGGAGGCAGATGTCATTATTTCCGGGGGCAGGGCGATGGAAAATACGGAGAATTTTCGTATTCTCCGGCAATGTGCCGAACCAATCGGTGCGGCCGTCGGCGCATCCCGCGTGGCCGTTGATGCCGGCTGGGTACCGCATTCCATGCAGGTGGGTCAGACCGGTGCGACGGTCAGCCCGAAAGTCTACATCGCCTGCGGTATTTCCGGATCCGTACAGCATTTTGCCGGCATGAAAACCTCGGGCCTGATAATTGCTATTAATACGGACCCGGAGGCGGCGATCATCAAACGCTGCGATTACTTTGTTGTGGCGGATTTATTTGACATTATTCCACTGATCACGAGTAAACTAAAGGCCCAACTGGGTTAGCAGTTACTGTTTTTTATGGAATTTTATTAGAATCCTAAATGTAAAGTTTTTGTCCTCCAGAGGCGGATCTACGACATTTATAATAAAAAATTTTCTCGCCAAGCCGCAAAGCGCGCAAAGGTAAAGCAATAATTAATTCTTGGCGTCTTTGCGTGAGACTTTATCGGTCCGGTATATCCGGGTTGGGAAGTCTACTCCCAAAGCCGCTCAGCAAACGTCCAGTGACGGAGAAAGCGTATGAGTCATTCGAGCCAATTAGTAGACCACCGAGTAAGAAATTTCACAATAGTACTAAGAAGTGTCAATTGGGAGAAAAGTTATCGAAATGGCGGTGAGTATGATTTTCATAAGTTGTGATTTCTTGCCTTATGTCCTCAATCCACTTATCCTACTGAAATAACTACCAAACTTTATCCGATGAACTCCTTGACAATCCGATTAAATTTGTCGGGGTTCTCGATAAACATGAAATGGTTTCCGCCTTCCTCTTCTTCGAAGATTTCCAGCTGTGCGCCCTTAATCTGCCGGGCTGTCCACTCAACGGATTTCCAGGGCACGGCACTGACACGCCCGCCGATCGCAATGGTGGGAAGTGTAATACGCGGGATCACATCGCGCCAGTCCTGAAAAGCGTGATTAAACATGAGGGTGGAGGCGTCCTGTCGGGTCATGCGGAAGTTGCATTGGAAAATCCACTCCTTGACATCCTCCGGGCAATTCTTTGTCAACATACCGCCGATGACCGCGCGGGTGGTCTCTTCGCCGTCTGGCCCTGCCAAGCCATTGCATGTGTCATAGGCGGATTCGGGTGAAAAAATCGGTCCGGCGGCCTCCGTTTCAGCGGGTGTCCAGGCGGGGTTCGAGGTAAGATGGGGCGGCTCGTCAACAAGGATTAACTTTGCCAACCGGTCTGCGCCGAACAGTTCCCAGTAACCCCAGATAACCGAACAGCCCATGGAATGCCCGAGCACGATCACATCGGATAAATCCAGAGAAATGAGCAGTTCGCGCAGATCTTTTGACAGCCGGTGGATCTTATAGCCGAATCCGGGCTTTTCCGATTCACCGTGGCCCCGCTGATCGATAGCAATCACCCGGTAGCTGCCGCTCAACCCGACGATCTGATGTTTAAACTCCTCGGCACATTGAGACCAGCCGTGAATCAGCACGAGTGGTTCGCCCGTTCCGGCCTCCAAATAGTGCAATCGGACACCGTCTGACGTTGTAAAGTGTTTGGATTGGCTTTCCGTTGGATTCATTTTTATGCTCCTTTCTTGAAATTAATTGAGTTCTGAACCTCGGGTAATTTTGTGGTATGCTCTGAAATCAGGCCCAAATCAGGTGGGCACGGATTTCGACGAACTCAGTCGAGCCGCGGCCCGTTCTACTTTTTTTAAACAATTTTGATATTAAGAAAAATTGGCCGCACATCGGCAGCGGTATCTCTTTGCCGCTAAACTTTTTTGACTGGTCTAGCGTAAAGATCCGGCCGAAGATCTTTGAGTACCGGATTGGTTTCTCTTTCTGCAGCAATGACATTCTTGGCAATATCTGCTTCCCGCGCGATTCGGGCCGCCTTTTGACAGGCCGGGTCATCAGCTTGCTCGGCTAATTCTTGAACCGTTTGGCCGATGTTATAGCCCGAGAGAAATAATTCCGGGAAAATGATTAGGTCGGCGCCTTGTCCGGCGGCTGAAAAAGCTTTACGATGAATTATTTCCAGGTTTTCATCAACCCTGGCGGGCTTGCCTGCCCCTTGATAGAGTGCGATTTTCATTTAGATAGTGATTGAAACAAGTTAGCGATTAATTATGAATAGCGGATCGAATCCACCGGATTGATTTTGGCTGCCTGGTGAGCGGGATAAAGCGTGGCCAGAAAACAGATGACCAGGGTAGCTGAAATGATTGCAATAATGTCTAAAACATCAAGCTTTACCGGAACCGTATTGATCAGATAATAAATGCCGCCGGTTAAATGCGAAATGTCGTAGTGTTTCAATACGGTGCTCAACAACAGCCCCAGGGCCAGCCCTAAACCGGTTCCGATTAGGCCGATTACCATTCCGTTGAAGACAAAAATCTTTCGAATACTTTTATTGGTGGCGCCCATGGCCTTTAAAATGGCAATGTCCCGGGTCTTGCCAATGACCAGCATAATCAGGGTGCTGGCAATGCTGAATGTGGCAACCAGAATAGTCAGGGTTAGGATAATAAACATCACCCGTCTTTCTGTTTTCATTGCCTGGAAAAGAGTTTGATTCAACTGCATCCAGTCCTGTGCCTGGAATGGCAAACCCAATTTGTCATCTATCCGTTGCGCAATCTTTCTTGCCTGATAAATATTTTCTACCCGCACTTCAATTCCGGTAACTGAATCTCCCATGCGTAAAACTTTTTGGGCATCTTTTAAATGGATATAGGCAAATGAGTTGTCATATTCATACAGGCCGGATTTAAAAAAGCCGCTGACTTTGAACTGCTTCATCACCGGGGCCTGGAAGACGGACGAGCGCGATTTTCCGGGTGATATCAGGGATATGATATCCCCTTTTTTTACACCTAAATTCCTTGATAGTTCTTGCGCAAGCACGATGGCCGGCAGTTTAACCTGATTACCTTCCTGGTTAGTCAGGCTCGCATCGTCCGGCAACGAAACGCCTTTTAGCGTTTTAATCACCCGGCCGGCGGTTGCGGGATCGATTCCCTTGATCTTGGCCGGCGAGATGCTGTATTTTGATCGCAATACACCTTGGACATCATTAAAAGGAGTCGCGGCTTCAACGCCATCTATCTTTTCCACTTCTTTAACAAGCTGGTGATATCCGGAAACTGCTCCGTCTTCGCGCTTCACCACCACATGGGACTGACCGCCCAGAATACGCTTGCGCAAGTCATTCTCAAAGCCTTTCATGACCCCGATGACAACGATCAACGCCATCACACCGACCGTTATGCCGGCCATCGATAGAAGGGTAATTAAGGTGATAAAGGCCTGTTTCTGCCTGGCCTTGAGGTAGCGTCCCCCTATAAAGTATTCAAATGCCATATGTCATTATTACCATATTTTGAAACTGTAGTCTCTTTAGCCAGGCCACAGATAATCCGCATGAGACGGACCGGAGTACTGAAGTGATGAATTTAATTGTGACCGAGTTTTATAATCATCACTTTAGGGAATTAATCTATATGATCATATGCTCGGAGATTGAATCTGGCAATAACATATACCGGTAGATATGTGCAAATCATTTTAATCACCCCTATAGGCGCGGAAATGGTTTTTCCTATTACTCCTGCTCATCTGAGGAATAGGTACAAATCCTTCTCAGGAGGTAACTAATAGCCCGTTCCACCAGCGACTTGCAGGCGGAAGTTGAATCTCGAATTTTATACATAAATGCTGTGCAACAGCATTTATTTTTCTTCCGGATTCATTGCCCCAAGCAATTTGGGAAGATCGCCGAAACGGCCGATCAAGCCGAATATGATGGCGGCCAACAGGACGAATACGACGGTCACCGAGGCCATCACCGGCGTGTAACCATAGCGCAGGGAATTAAATATTTTGATCGGAAGCGTTTCAACGGTGAAACCGGTAACCATGTAAGCAACGATGTACTCGTTGAGGCTCAGCACAAAGGCAAATGCATAGCCGGAGATCATGTATGGCCGAATCATCGGAAAGATGATGGTTCGAAAAACAGTGCGGGAGTCGGCTCCCATAGTTTCAGCTGCTTCGATCAGTTCATGATCAATGGACTCAAAACCGAGCGAAATCGTTACCAGTGGCAGGGTAACGAAAAATATGCCATGGGAGATCATGGTTGTGACCATTTTGCCGTAGAAGCCTACGGTTACCCAAAAAGAAAGAAATCCCAATGCGGTGATGACGGGCGGAAGTATGAAGGGCGAAATGCCGAGGGTATACAGCGCGCGAGCGTAAAAAACGCGATAGCGCCACAAAAAATAGGCAAGTGGCAAAGCGATTGATAAAGCAATCAGGCTGGATGTTGTAGCGACTGTCAGGCTGTTTTGCACCGGGATCAACCAGCTTTTTTCAGTCAGCAGTTCCTGGTACCAGCGGAATGAAACACCCTCCGGCGGGAAAAAAAGGCGCTTTTTGGCATTCAGTGAAACCCCGGTGACGACCACCAGAGGTCCGCACATTAGTAGGAGAATAACACTGAGATATATGGTGCGGAGTGTTTTGCTCATTTGGTAATGATCCAACGATAAAGAAAGTTTTTGGTTATTTGGTATTACCCTTTTTTTAGGTTCTTCCCTTTGCCAATTACCATAGTCAACATCACCAGCAACAGGCTTACCAGCATAAAAAATATGGCCATCGAGGCCGCCATGGGCATATTGGTCTGATAAATGGCCTGGTCTGTTATCAACACGGATAGCGTCCATTGCTTGGGACGACCTAATATCTGGGGCAGGAGATAGACTCCGAGACTGAAGACAAACACCATCACGAAAGATGCGACAATGGCGTTGCGCAGCGAGCCCACAACCACTGAAAAAAAAGTTCTAATTGGGGATGCGCCCAATGTTTGGGCAGCTTCAGGAAGCGCCGGGTCGAGACGGGACAGGGGGGGATACAAAACCAGTACCGTATATGGGAACGCAAGGTAACAGATCCCTAACAGCAATGCTGTGAATCCCGGATACCAGGCCACCGGCTTTTCCATTAATCCGAACCAGACCAAAAGGTTCGATAAACCGGCGGTCCTTGACAATAATAGCGACCAGGCAAAGCCGACAATGACCTCTGACAGTGACAGCACCGACATCAAAAATACCAGCCAGACAACCTGAGCACGCCGGCGCATGCGGGTGATAAAGTAGGTAAAGGGAAATCCGATAGATACGCACACCGCAGCAGATAGCCCTGCAATAAAAAGAGAGAATAACAATGTGCGTCTAAAAAGCGCGGTGTAGAGATTTTGGTAGTTGGTAAACTCGAAACCGGGCAGGTAAAAGCCGCCCGGTTCGCGGTGAAAAAAGCTGACGGCCACCATTATACCGAAAGGTATAATAAAAAATACTGCCAGCATCAGGGCCGGATAAGCCACCGGCAAGTGTACTCGCAGGCCTTTTGGTTTTTCTCCGATCATGATTTCAGCACTACGCAGGCAGCCGGCGGAAGTAAAACAGTGGCCATATCCCCCTGTCGGACCGCCGGCCGGCCTTTAGGTGTTGATTGACTGATAATCTGTATGCCATTGCAATCTATATAGATTTCGACGCTGGAGCCGACATCCCGTATGAATGAAACGGATCCATGCAATCGATTGTCCCCTTCTTCTACCCCCGGCACTATATGAATATCTTCGGGGCGCACCGACACGGTGACCTGTGTGCCGGAAGATAAAATTTCCGGCAACTCCTCTAAAACCAGACTTTTTTCGCCGATTGTGATCTCATGCGGTCCGCTGCATAAACCTTTCAGCAAATTGCTGGAGCCAATGAAATCGGCCACAAAGGTATCAGCCGGATTGCGATAGATTTCGAGCGGAGAGTCCACCTGGTGAACTCGATTATCGGGTCCCATGACCACGACCAGATCCGACATGGTCATGGCCTCCCGTTGATCATGGGTGACGAGAATGGTTGTCACACCGAGGCGCTGTTGCAGTTCGCGAAGCTCCAATTGCATATTTTCGCGCAATTTTGCATCGAGAGCCGACAGCGGCTCATCCAGCAAAAAAAGTTGGGGATCGATCGCCAAGGCTCGGGCAATGGCAACTCTCTGTTGCTGTCCCCCGGAAAGTTGCGAGATATGTCGGTCCATAAATCCGGTTAATTGAACGAGGTCCAGAAGTTTTGCTGCCCGTTTTCGCCGGGTGGCTTTGTCAACGTGACGCACTTTGAGGCTGTAAGCGACATTTTCTCCAACTGTTAAATGGGGAAACAGGGCCAGGGATTGAAAAACCATACCAAAATTGCGTTTGTGAGCCGGAGTGTGCGTAATTTCTTTCGTATCCAGCAGAATGCGTCCTCGCGTGGGATTTACCAATCCCGCTATGAGGCGCAGGAGGGTTGTCTTGCCGCAACCCGAAGGGCCTAAAAAACAGACAAACTGCCCTTTGGGTAGATTGAGATTTACGTCCCGGGCAGCGACAACCGAGCCGAATTGTTTATGGATGTCTTCGAGGATTAATTCTGCCATGTTTGCTGTCTATAATATCGAAATTGCAAGAATTTTAGCTGGTCTCCTGTCTCAATCTCCGAGACTCATGGACAGAAGGCAGATGACCCCGCTTCGCTTTGAAAGCTTCGCAGGGCAAGCAGAGATCAAGAAATAGAAGGAGATAATCAGAATCTTGGTGCCTTGACACCGTGTATTTTATTGACGAAGCGGTAGAAGCTATGACAGCTCCTACCGCAAAACTGATCATTGCTTATTCTGTAACCATTTCAGTCCATTTCTGATTTACCCAGTCGGCGACATCACCTGTGTACAGGTCATAGCGCGGGATGATCGGGCTGATGTCACTTGACACAGATGCAAATTCAGCATCGGTGAGGCCGGTTGCTTCCCGCCTGACTGTCGGAGCGGTACCGACTTTGAGCGACAGTTTTTTCTGAATGTGCGGCTGACACATATAGTTGATAAAAACGTGTGCTTCCTTGGACATTTTGGTGGCTTTGGATACCGCCCATGAGCCGGAGTCCAGTACGCCGCCTTCCTTGGGGAAGGTAGAACGCACCGGATGACCATCGGCCACAGCCAGCCCGGTGACATCGTGATAATATTGCCCCATGGGGATTTCGCCGGACTGCAGTGCCTGCTGAAACTGACCTTCGTCGCGATACCACAATTTTACGTTGGGTTTAAGTTCGGCGAGTTTATTCAGAACTTTGGAGATACCTTCCTTGGAATTGAGAATATCATAGCCCCCGAAGAAAGTTTTGGCTGTTATTTCCAGCAGAAATGAATTGGAGGCCAACGCCAGCAGCCCCAGTTTGTTCTTTTTATCCGCCTGCCACATGTCGGCCCAGGAGGTCGGTGCCGCTTTAAATACATCAGTGTTGGAAACCAGAGTAATGTACCATGACACCGCCCCGATCCCATCTACCCTGCCATCCGGATATTTGTGAACATGCTGCGGCAGTAAAAATTTGGCATTGGGAATCAGCTTGATGTCCAGCGGCATCCAAAGCTCGGTTCGTTGGCCTCTCAGAAGCGGACCCTGGGCCATCATGGACACATCCGCCGGCGCCATGCCGGCCCGTGCGGCCTGTTCCAATTGAACCAGCCAGGCTTCGCCGGTGGGTTCGGCCACAGATTCGATTTTAATACCGGTTTCTTTGGTAAAGTCCGGGAATATGTGTTTGTCGAAAGAATCTTTAAAGTAGCCTCCGTAGGCACCGACTTTCAGCACGCCTTCGGCTTGAGCCGAAGGTACACCAAACCCCATGACAGCCACGCATAGTGCTGACACTGCGCCCATAAACAGCATTTTGTGACCTGTAGTAAGATTAGTTTTAATTTTTCCGAACATGTTGCATTCCTCCTTTTTTTGATTCAGGTTGGTATTTGCGGCGGGAAAATTTTTCGGTCGGTTCAAGGTTGCACCCAATGGACACTGCTTACCTTGAGTGAATAGTGAACACGGAACCTTTAAACCGAAGTTGCATCTGTGAATACATATGTCAAAAAGTGAAATGACTGTCAAGCTAGTAACACGGTGATCCAGGGGTAAGGACTTCTCGTAAAATTTCCATTAACTCGCTGGATTTAAACGAAATTATTTATTTCTAACCCACAGATGCCCAAAACACTGAGAAAGATAGAGATCCCGCTACACCCGTGCGGCTTTGGGAGATATACTTATTTGTCACCCATGGTAGACACACTTGCTTTGGTAATCGTCAGCGTACTGATTTCGGATTGACAAAAAGGGAGGAGCCAAATAGTGTAAAGGGCTCGCGCAGGAATAATTTCACATTTTAAGCGCCGATGCATCCCGTCTGGCCGCGTTGCGAATGCTCGGAATATGCCCGATATTCCTGCACCTTCGCGCCTTGCCAGGCGGGCGCCTCAACACTGAAAATTTGTGAAATTATTTCTGCGCGAACCCTAAGCGGCCGGTTCCTGGTAAAGATTGAATATTGAATATTGAATATTTAAGGAATTCTTACCATCTATAAAAAGACAGAGCGAAGCGACCACCATAAATGTTCAATTTACAGTCTTCAATTTTCAATTTCCCGATAAAAAGGGATATTTACTTCGCTGCAACCGGCTCGTCCGGATTAGGATCAAGGGAGGATAAATGACTGATTTTTTAGACATGATCATTGAAGGAAACATTCTGACCATGTCGGATGCTCAGCCGCGAGTAGCGGCGGTTGGTGTAAGCAACGGAATGATTGCCATTGTCGGCGATCAGGCGGAAGTTGAAAAAAAAGCCGGCAAAAATACGCAGCACCTGGCCCTCAAAGACAAAACGGTTATTCCCGGTTTTATTGAAACGCACATGCATCCAACCGAAGTCGGTAATGTGCTGTTAAATGTGGACCTTACCGCAGCAACATCCATCAGCGATATCCTGCAAAAATTGGAGAAAAAAAAGAACAGCACACCTGCCGGAGAGCCTATTCTAGGGTTGAATTTTAATTACGATATCGTCGATGAGCGCAGATTGCCGACCCTCGAGGAGTTGGACGCGGTTTCCGCTGCGCACCCGATTATTGTCCTGGTGTATGACGTTCATTCCGCCATGCTCAACACGCCGATGCTGAAGAAAATCGGCCTGCCGCAGGATATGGCGGGTTACGTCAAAGATGATGAAGGACTGCCGACCGGATTAATCGAAGATCCCGCGATAGTCCTGGTGCTCCAGAAATTGCAGCCCGAAACGGAAAGCGACACCATTAAGGCTGTCAATGCTGCAATAAAAGAGGCCTTAAGCGTGGGTATCACGACGCTGCACATGAAAGAGCCTCCCGGCATTTTGGAGGCAATATCTAAAAACGAACAGAGCCTGCCGATTCGATTCAGGCCGCTGGTTATCAGTCGATCACCGGGTCATGAAGATCTTGCTGAGATCCTCCAATCTGATACCTATCGCGCTAGGGCGGCAATTGCTTTTTTTGCCGACGGGGCTCCGGACAGCAAAACTGCCGCCTTTTTTGAACCCTATTGCCAGGATTTAACCAATTACGGCATGCTGTATTACCGGGATGACGAACTGGAGCGTCTCATTGAAAAAACACACCGCGCCGGCTATCAAGTATCCGTCCACACCTGCGGAACCCGGGCGACGGAACAGGCTTTAAACATTTACCAGAAAGTTCTCAAAAAGTATCCACGTTGGGATCATCGCCACCGGATCGAGCATTTTGAAATGCCCCTGGGCCATCAAATAAGGCGGGCCGTTGACCTGGAGCTTGCACTTGCCATGCAGCCGATGTTTTTATACTTAAGCGGTGAAGAAACCTTTGAAAATATCCGGTCGCTGCTAGGCAGCGATCGGGCCAAGCGCTGGAAACCCCTGCGGTCGATTTTAGATGCGGGTGGGTTTGTCGCGGGCGGCTCCGATGCCCCCGTGACAAAAATGAGCCCTTTGAAAGGTATTCAGGCCTGTATTCTGCATCCGAATGAAAACCAGCGAATTACCCTGTACGAGGCTCTGAAACTGTTCACCAGCAACGGTGCACATATCGGTTTTGAAGAAGATTTGAAAGGAACGATCGAACCCGGCAAACTGGCGGACTTTGCGGTTTTAAGTGATAACCCCTATTCTGTCAAGCCTCGAGAAGTGGGTGAAATTAAAGTGGAGATGACAATCGTGGGGGGCAACATCGTCTATCAACAGACACCCTGATCGGGTTTTATGGCTCGATCAGGGTAAAATGAGTGAATGGGGTGGTCAATATGAGTGGAAAATACGATGTCATGGATGATACGTCGCGACTTATTTTACATCGAACTCCGCGGCAGGATGTCGCAAAAGGGATTACCATCATGGTAAAAGGCGAAGGAGTTCGTCTGACTGACAAAGCGGGAAATAGCTATCTAGACATGGAGGCGGGGATAACGCGACCGGTGCACATTGGGTATGGACGCCAAGAAGTTGCCAGGGCCGCCTATGATCAAATGTGTCAGCTGCACTATTTCAGTCCCTTCGGATATGCCAATGAGCCTGCCATTGATTTGGCAGATCTGCTGGCAAGAATTACGCCGGGCGATATCAACCGGTTTACCTTTGAATGCTCCGGATCCGAAGCGGTTGAAGCTGCCATGAAACTGGCAAAACACTACCATTACTTCAGGGGCAACAAGGCCTGCTTCAAAATTATTTCCCGTAAAGGTGCTTATCACGGAGTAAACGGATACGGGGTCAGAGCGCTTGGCACGGTAATGCCCATGCGGCAAATGATGGAGCCGGTTGCCCCCGGGGCCGTGTATGTCGAGCCTCCGTACTGTTACCGCTGCGCCTACGGGCTGGCTTACCCCGACTGTGATCTAAAATGTGCCACAGACATCGAGCGGACGATTGAGTTTGAAGGTGCTGAGCTCATCTCGGCCTTTATCGGCGAACCCATCATGCAAGGATTTGGGGCCGTGTCGCCACCCAGAGAATACTGGCCGATCGTGCGGGGTATTTGTAATAAATACGATATCTTGCTCATTATTGATGAGGTTATCTGCGGTTTTGGACGTACGGGTAAAATGTTTGGTGTCGAGCACTTTGGCATTCAAGCGGACATGCTGACCATGGCCAAAGGGATCAGCAGCGGCTACGTTCCGCTTGGCGCCGTGGGGTGTACCGACAAGGTTATGGAACTGATTGAGAACTTTCTCCATCTGCACACCTATGGCAATCATCCCGTAGCCTGTGCTGCCGGCCTGAAAAATATCGAGATCATCCAGTCGGAGAATCTGGTCGACAATTCGGAAGAATTGGGACAGTACTTTTTAGACGGCTTGAAAGCCCTGGAGCATCATGAGATTGTCGGTGAGGCGCGGGGCAGGGGACTGTGGCTGGCGCTTGATTTAACCGCTGACAAAAAGACCCGTGCCCCCTTTCCCATGAACCGGATTGCCAATCTGATCAGTCGTGCCAAGCAACTCGGCGTTATTATCAAATCCATGGGGTGTGCCCTTGAATTTGCCCCGCCGTTGATCATTACCAAAGAAGAAATCGATGAGGCCTTAAAAGTGATCGATCAATGTATTGCCGAGGAAGAACGGAATATGCGGATTTAGGGAGGTCGGATTTCGGAATGCGGAAGTCGGATTTCGGAAATCGAGATGTGGAATGAGGCAGTTTGTCAGTTGATTGGTAGATGAGATGACTGGTGAATTGTTTGATTGAATATAGCAGGCCAACTCGGCTGATAGATACCTGTAACAAAAGGGAATCAAAAATGGAAGTCATCGATTTGTCACACACCATACATGACAAAATTCAGATCTATCCCGGCGACCCGCTGCCTTCGATCAAGCGGGGGCTAACCCATGAAAAAGACTACTGTCATGTCGATGTGTTGACCCTGGGTTCTCATACCGGGACTCACATCGATGCGCCCTTTCATTTTCTTGAGGGCGGCAAAAAAATAGATGAAATACCGGTACGCAAATTTGTTGGAAACGGTGTGCTGGTGGATGTATCCGGCAAATCGGATCGGGAATTGATTGAACCCGATGATGTTGAACCCTATAGAACTAAAATTAATACCGGGGATTTTGTTATATTTAAAACCGGCCGGGATAAATTTTTCGGAACATCGAAGTATTACCTTCATCCCTATATGAGTGCTGAATGCGCACGGCTTTTATTGAATATGGGCGTAATTCTGGTTGGGATCGATGCCATGAACATCGATCCCACTTACCAAAAAGTCACAGATCTTGAAGCGCCTGTAAAAGATCTGCCGGATGAAAACGAGTACGGCTATCCGGTTCATGATATCCTGCTGGGCAATGATATTCTGATTGTGGAAAACCTTAGCAATCTTGATGAAATTTCACAGATCAAAGGGATCTATTCGTTTTTACCGCTCAAATTAAAGGGTTCGGACGGCTCACCCATTCGTGCAGTCTTTATGGGCACTTAACCCTGACCCGGACAAGCCGGTCTCCTGCTCTCCGCTTCGTCACGGCCGTAATGACAAATTTAGTTGACGGGCTAATAGTTCAAAATAATTGACCTAAATTCCCGGAAACAACCCGCTCAATAGTCCGGAAAAATTTAAAAAAGACGGAGCGAAGCGACATCCATAAATCTTCAGTTCTTGTCCGCCTATGGCGGATGCAATCTTCAATTTGCAATTCCCCGATATAGCGGGATTTACGCTTCGCTGCAACCGGCTCGTCCGGATTAGGTTTTAAGCCGGCACCACGGAGTCCAGGTTCTATCCCGTAGCTGCCATCTTATATTCGGCGCCGTTGAGAACCTCGAAACTTATATCGCCGTCGGCTTTTCGTTCATTAAGAACCATTCGTCCAACGACTTTATCGATTTCTTAGGGCGGCAGGCCGTCGCCCGGTGATTTGATGGCAATATCTTCCGGTTTAAAAACATGTCCGACCGGCAGGTCGCATGCGGCAACAAGTTTTTTACCCATCTTCATGATGGGGATTACTTCGGATTCATAGACACGCTTTACCCCCTCGCCCATGGCCTCGTGACAGCGATGTAAATCCCGCACCATTTTGCGTAGACCGACGGGTTCCAGTGAAAATGCATGATCAGTACCCTTTAAGGTGTGGTTCAACGTGAAGTGCTTCTCAAATAGGCGGGCTCCCAGCTTGTGTAGGCCGCCACCGCCATGGCGATACCATTATCATGCGACGAGAGCCCGATAAGCGTGTTGGGGAACCGGTCACGGAAAGTTGTAATTACCCGTAAATTCAGTTCATTAAAGGCAGACGGATAACTGGCGGCACACTGCAAAATAGCCAGTTGTTCGTTTAACGGCATAATAGCATCATAGGCCCGGTTCACATCCTCCATTGTTGCCCCTCCTGTGCTGAGAACCATCGGCTTCTGGAATCCGGCAATATGGTTCAGAAGCGGGATATTTTTCAGATCTCCAGAGGCGATCTTAAAGGCCGGGGTATTGAATTTTGCCAGGAAATCGGCACTGGCAAAATCAAATGCTGTTGAAAACATCGTAATACCGAGATCCCGAGCGTAACCAAATAATTCCCTGTATTTCTATAATATATTGAAATTATATAGTTTTTAACGATACTGGCTTTATGTCGCCTACATTAAATGTTGAAGATCCGCCTTTGGCGGGATGGAATGTTGGGCACGAAGTGAAGCTTTAGCGCTATCATAGAATAATGGTCATAAATGCATAACGTCAGTGATTGGAACAAGGCTTTTGTGACAATTCGTGATACGACAGCATTATGATTCAAATCATTTGAATATCGCCACCCCCGTTCCGGTTAAATTCAAGGTGACGCATCAATTTTTGTCATCATCAACTAAATCCGGATATAGATTATTGGCGCATTCCGGACAGATGCCATGGCTAAACTGAGCTTCAGAATGTTTTCGGATATAACTTTCAATTTGATTCCAATAGCCTTTATCATCTCGAATCTTTTTGCAGGCGGCGCAAATAGAAATAGTTCCACTCAATGTTTTTATTTTCGCCAAGGCGGCAAGAAGTTTATCTCTTTCCAACAGCAGCGCTTCTCCCGCCTTTTTGGTTTCGGTAACATCCTTTGCAAAAATAGCAAATGCTCTGATCTTTCCTTCATCGTCTAAAACAGGATAAACATTATTATCGTAAAATCTTCCTGCTCGCTTATCCTGGAACCGAATAGGCTTTCCTGAGTGAATGACCTCCTTGGCTATAGCTAGTCTTGATACAGCCATATCATGGGGAAGATATTCAAAAATACCTAAACCGATAAGCTCAGCGGCACTTTTGCCTATTCTTTTTGCAGCGACCTCATTGGCGGCAAGAATGGCCCCTTCCAAGTCTACCAGTATAGCAGTCTCGGTCGGAGCGTTTAGCAACGCTTGCAGTGTTCCTTCACGCACCTTCAGACCATCTTCTAAATTCCTTAGTTTATCTACCTCATGTTCCAACTCCCTGACTCTTTTTTCTAATTCTCCATAGGTAGGTTTCATGGGCGGCATTGGCGTACCTCCGGTTTAAGCTCAATTCATGAATCTTTATAATCTGATACATACGTAATCGTTCAAGACGTACCTAAACACTCAAGATATTAACCCAAACATATTTAATGATTATGAAATATAGCTTTGCTATTATATCTAAAAGTATGTTTAAATTTTATTGACATACCCATACAAAGCCTGAATACTCTTCTCAAAATAACTTTGGGAGGAGGCAACTGATGGATACATTTGAAAAACTTCTCGAGCTACAAAAGGATTTACTTCAGTCGCAACTCAAAACTATTTATCGTTACCAACAACCAAGTGCTCCAGGTAAAAAGAAACTAAAACGTACCTCTAAATTGGACATTGTGGCAGACATACTCGCATCTTCTGATCAACCACTGCATATATCTGACATTATCCGTATTGCTCAACAGGACTACCAGACTCAAATGGAAAGAGATTCCATTGTTTCCGCACTTGTTAAGAAAGTCAAAGCTGGCAGTCGATTTGTTAGAGTGGAGCCAAATACGTTCGCTCTCAAAAATGAAATTTAGCCACCGATGGAGGAAATTTCCGATGAGCTTTACGGTCAAATTGAATCAATTACGCAAAATATTAGGAAAAGATGAACACTTTCAACGGGAAAAAAAATTGCGCTTTTTGAGCTGGTTGTTTCTCTAATCTCAAGCTTTTCGGTTTGTGGCAAGAAAAAATCTATTGCCGATGCGCATCGAAACTTTATCAAGTTTATCGGAAAAAAGATTTCCCGAAGCAGCTTTTGGCAACGATTTGCCAATAAAAAGCTACTAGAATTTCTTGAAAAAGCGGTCATACAATTCACCTTTAAACTGCAGGAAAAGGCTTTGGCCAAGTTAAAGCTTCCAGGCAAAGGATTCATAGCCCTCTGTGCCAATGAAGGTGAGACACTTACCCCTTGAAAAATTAGTGTAGGGCGGGTAGGAGTAACACCTATGAGAAAGATTAAAAAAGAACATAGAAAAACCAACGATCAAGGCACCTCAGCCATGGGGACAATGGAAGGAGCCCGTAGGGCGACTGGAATTGTCCCCATGGCTGGCGCCTCCGCGCATCTGGTCAACTCGGCGCCAGATCCCGAGGTTCCCGAAAAAAAGCCGCGGCGAACATTCACCGCCAAATACAAGCTTCGCATACTGGCCGAAGCAGATGCATGCACCCAGCCAGGGCAAATGGGTGCCCTGTTGCGCCGTGAAGGGCTTTATTCATCCAACCTGACCACATGGCGACAGCAAAGAGAAAAAGGCATTTTAAAGGCCATGACGCCCAAAAAACGTGGCCGCAAACGTAAACAGGCAAATCCGCTGGCCAAACGGGTTGCCCAGCTTGAAAAAGAAAATCGACGGCTTCAACAAAAACTCAAAAAAGCGGACCTGATCATTGAGGCGCAAAAAAAAATGTCAGAGATTCTGGGAATCGCACAGAATCTGGACGAAAGCGACGAGAGCATATGATAT
>CACVKW010000702.1 GCA_902749685.1 Olavius sp. associated proteobacterium Delta 1
ATCCACAAAACCCTGACGGTCTTTGTTTGTTAGAAATATATCCTCTCTGCGGTTGCCTCGGTTCATCACGTGATAATAGGCACCCGGGTATTCTATTCTTAAAGGTCTCGCCATGGGGCTTTATAGGCATATTTAATTCAATTGGTCAATTTGAAAGATCTGACCCCATTATTTGACCCCATTATCTTTCATGACCCCATTTTCTTTCACTATATCCCGGATCCAAAATATAAAAGAAGGTTGACATCTTCCTGATTCCGTTGTTAAAGCTTCTGCAGGTTCAAAAAGCAATTTCCTATCACCATCACCTGACCGTGGATGAAAGCGGATTAGCTCGGATTGCTCAAAGGACGCTGTGGGAGCAACAACTTCAAACTACAGTTCCTCAGCGCAACCCCCGGGAACGCCCGCAGAGCCTTCTATACTTCTACGCAGCCGGGGATAGGGAGAGCCGTTGAGGCGCTGTCCCTGATAGCCCCCGAAGGCTCGCGATCATAACTTCAACACGAAAGGAAGGAGTGTCATGAGAAAGCTAATGATGATTCTAATCACAGCCGCGTCCGTCGCACTGACCATTTTGGGTTCTGCGCATGCGCAACCGATACTATATGGGGCGGCGCACCAAGGTCCGGATGGAATGAGCACGCTCTACACCATCAATCCTGCATCCGGAGCGGCGACCCCCGTCGGCCCTATCGGCTTCGAACGGGTCAGCGCCATGGACTACGATGCGGAGGGGACTCTGTTCGCGACGGGTGAGCGCGCGGACGGGACGGACACTCTCGTCCTGCTGACCATCGACCCAGAAACGGGTGTCGGAACTGAGGTCGGCGTCATAGGGGACCACAGCTTCGGCGACACCATTGCGGACATCTCGTTTCGAAGCGATGGGACCCTGTATGCCTACCTCGAGTCGAGTGACGGGCTTGGAACCCTCGACGTGGGATCCGGCGACTTGACGGAGCTGGGGCCTACCAATGTTAGATGCTGCGGAAACGGTATTGCATTTTCGCCTAGCGACAGTCTGTTTCACTCCAATGAAGATGACTTGAACGGTTTGAATCAGGCGACTGGCCAGGCGGTTCTCTTGACCGCAATGGTGTTCTCGCCTCCAGCCGATGATGATCCCCGGATCAATGCGATGGATTTCCAGGCCGAGACAGGCGTCTTGTTCGCCTCGCTGAACGACGGATACGCAGATTCTGCGGAGAACTATCTCGCCACCGTGGACACCGTTACGGGGATAACCAGCATCATCGGCCCGACTGTCGACGGGCTCGATGCCCTGGCATGGAAGCCCGAGCTTGTTTTCTTCGACCATCTGATGTGCTACGAGATCGAAAGGGTCAAGGGACGGGAGATGAAGCGCCGGGAGATGAAGCGCAAAGTCGTGGTCGAGAACCAGTTCGGCGAGTACGTCTTCATCCTCGGAAAGGCGAGGCTGTTCTGTGTGCCCACCGCGAAGACGGAGGTCATTGGTCTGAAGCGCAAGCGCCGCGGCCACTATGATGACGATGATTGAGGCAACGTGATTGCTTCCTGCGTCAGGGAATCAAGCTTCTGAGTCTCATTATCGTGACGCCCGTAACGGGTGACGCGCAGTCCGCACACTCTTGATCCCTCCCCTCGCGGGAGGCGCGGGGGGAGGGATCAAGGTCCGCGCTCATCCGCGGCTGACAGCAAACGGCTTGTTTCGCCCGTCAGCCTGGATTGCCCCCGCGGGTCAGATCCCCGGGGCCGAGCAGGCGGCGTAGCTCATGTTGGTCGAGATCGGTCATCTCCTTTGCAACCTCTATTATGGGTCGCTGCTCGGCTGGAGTGCCGGCAGCCGGATCTCGGCGAGACCGGCCAGGGGGCCGCTGTTCATCCAACGCAGGTCGTTCGCGATCTTCATGAGACTGACGGCGGCGGTCTTGAACTGACCTCTTACCAATATCATCCTCGGGATAATACCCTGTGCGGCCATGGGTGATGCAATTGCGGGAGAGGATGCGTTTGATGGTGCTGATGGAGGGTAGAGGTTCAATGCCCTCTTGGTCCAGTTCCCGACGAATGGCTTTTGCTCCGCAAGGGAGGCCCCAATTATAGAGATGGAGTCTTTCCATGATAACGATCTGCTCGATCTCTTCAGGGGTATAGAGGTACATGGTATTCCCTTCAAGGTAACATGAAGAAGACCTTGCCATTGAAAGCCACGCCATCATAAGTGAGTGGATGTTTAGCGTTCATTTTATGTGAGGCCATGATCTGTTGTAGGAAGTGTTGGAAGTCATAGGTGATAGAGAAGCATGTGCCACAGGAGAGACAACCGATGAGATAGGAGTTGTCCTGGTGGAAGGCTTGGATGGCGGTTTTCTTGCAGCAGGGTTTAAATGCTCTCAGATCCATGATAATTACTCCTGCAAAGTATTGTCGAACAGTGAGTTGTTCAGGACATGCTGTTTAAGGAAGTTTTCATCGATGTTTTCAACTCCTCTTATGGCGGCCTGAATGAGGGTCTGCAGAGCGATCTGGTTGATGACCCTTGGGAGGCCTTTAGCCAGGTGGAAGATCATTTGGATGGCATTATCGGTAAAAAGTTCTCTAGGAGCTTCGGCCCGTTTTAGGTGAAAGCGGACATAGTTTCTGGCGTCATCGATGGTGAAGCCTCTGAGGTGATGAGAGAAGACGATACGCTGTTTGAGGACTCCATTTTGAGGCTCTTTTAGGCGTAGAGCAAGTTTTTGGGTGCCGGAGAGTATGAAGGAGAAACGGTCCTCTGAGTCCATAGAAAAATTGGCCATCAAGCGGAGCAGTTCTAATAACTGGTCTGAGAGGCCATCTCCATCGTCAAAGAGGATAATGGGGTATTTTCGGTTTCGTTCTTCATATTGACCCAGAAAGGCGCTGATGGCATCAAAGAGGTCCGCTTGATGGTAAAGGACAGGGGAGGGCGAGGATGCGGCAGAGGCTTCTGAGGAACCCTGTTGGTGTCACCCGAAGGTTAAAGAGGTAGAACAGATCAAAGCGGCGATCATCGAGTTCTTCTCTGAATCGCCTCAGAGTGATGCTTTTCCCAACCCCTGCAGGGCCATAGAGCAATGCGATGCCCCGGGTTTCCAGCCATAAGTGCAGGCCGTCTATCAACTCTCGTTGAGCTGAGGCTTCAAACATCTTGGTGGCCCACATATACTTGGTGAAGGGAATCCTGATGAATCTGAAGTAGGATTTGAGATGTATCCGTTGTTCATTCATGATTGCCTCCAAGGAGTTGATTGTGGATGTGGTTGAAGTAAAAGCTGAGATGTAGGTTGGGGGGATGTGCGGCCAGCAGGTCGGTGAGGATGTTTTCAAGCCGCTGCAGGTCAAAGGGTCCGTAGGTTTCAAAAAAATCAATGGCCTCGTCCTGATCAAAGACTTCCGGGTCGATACGATCACGGACAATGGAGAGAAAACGCTGTAGAATCTGTTTGTTGTCTGAGATTTCCCTGGATGAGATAAGCCGGGTTTTTGCTCTGTGTTTACGGGTAAGCCAGGCGAGGTAATCGGTGTTTTCCTCTGCACAGAAATCCTGTTGGATCGAAAGGATTTCCTTTGGAGCCCGCGGAGGGGTGATTTGAAGGTCTTTAGCCCGCTGCCTGAAGGAGCCATCAAGGTATATCTCGATCTCGGAAAAGCAAGTTCTTATCAACTCGAGTTGTTGCGGCTTTGTCATGCTCTGTAATCATCGGAGGAAAGGTAAAAGCGGACTTGACCTCTTTTCTGTCTTTTAAAGGCTGGACTTGCATCTTCAGTGAGATTACGCTGGCTTCGGGCAAGGTGCATGACTTCATTCTCCTTGAACGAAAGTTCAGGCTGAAGTCTGCACATTCGCCCTTATTGGTCAATGTCCATTTGTATCCTAAACAAAATCAGTAAGTTAGTTCCGAAACCTCAGAATCGTGTCGAAAGTGCGTAATTGTAATCATCACTTACACTTTTTCGTGCCAGCGGATCGCTGCGGTCCACGCCCACGCGTCCGCACCCATTCCCAATCGGGCCTGGCCCGATACCGTCGAAGGAGAAGCCAAATGAAAAAACGATTGGTCTCATTGCTCTCATTTCTCGCGATTGGGCTCATGGTATTGAGCCTGCTCGCCCCCGCCCCGGCACTCGCCGACAACGACGGCAAGAGCCTGTGGAAGAAATCCAGCTACAAGCACAAGAAGAACAAGGACGATGACGATGACGGCAAGAACGGTCTGGCCTTCCGGGTGGCCCGACTCGAGCGCATCGTGCGCGCCCAGCAGGGGCAAATCAACCAGCTCCAGAGCGACCTCGCCGACACGAACGCGACGGTCACCGCGCAGTGGGCAGAGATCGACGCCCTCCAGGACCTGCTCTCCTGCGCGAGCAAGGTGACCGGTACGCTCGACGGGCTTAGCGGCCCCCACTTCCTCTTCACAGGCTGCAACGTCCACGTCCGGAACGGGATGGTCAGCACGGGCACCACCAACGGCCTGGGCAACCTCATCGTCGGCTACAACGAAGTGCGCGGACCCACCACGGGGAGCCAGCGCGGCGGCTCGCACAACCTCGTCGTGGGCGAGAAGCACCACTACCCGACCTTCAATGGCTTCGTGGCCGGTTTGCGGAACACGGTCAGCGGCCGCTACTCCAGCGTGAGCGGCGGGCGGGGCAACGAGGCCAGCGGGAACTCCGCCAGCGTGAGTGGTGGACGGGCCAACACGGCCAGCGGCTTCGCTGCCAGCGTCAGCGGCGGCGGAGGTTTGGACGCCAATGACGAACCCCTCGGAAACGTCGCCAGCGGCGACTACTCCAGCGTGAGCGGGGGCCAGGTCAACACGGCCAGCGGCGACGCATCCACCGTTAGCGGAGGCCAGGACAACACGGCCAGCGGCTTCGCTGCCAGCGTGAGCGGGGGCGGCGGCGTGGACGCTGGAAACGAGGCCAGCGGCGACTACGCCAGCGTGAGCGGCGGCCAGTTCAATACCGCCAGCGGCGACTCCTCGAGCGTGAGCGGGGGACGGGTCAACACCGCCAGCGGTTTCTCTTCCAGCGTGAGCGGCGGGAACGACAACGCCGCCACCGGCAACCGCGCTAGCGTCAGCGGAGGGCGGAACAACGTCGCCGGCGGCAACAACTCCAGCGTCAGCGGGGGAGAAGAGAACAAGGCCATCGAAAACCGCGCCAGCGTCAGCGGAGGACGGGCCAACACCGCCAGCGGCTTCAACGCCAGCGTCAGCGGAGGCGAAAACAACACCGCCAGCGGCAATCGGTCCAGCGTGAGCGGGGGGGCGAATCGAAGCGCCACCGGCAACGACGACTGGGCGGCGGGCAGCCTGTCCCAGGGCAACTAGCAGCCGTTTCGCCCGAGCACATCATCACCCCCCGGTTTCCCCGCCGGGGGGCGTTTTTTCGGCTGGCGATCTCCGATCGCCCCCTGCCCCGCCGGGACCCAGATGCAGACAGGGGCGGGACCGCCGCCCATCACAGGAGCGACTCGTGGAAGAATAGGGGTCAGATCTTTGGAATTGCCATTTTCTCGATTTGGGCCCGGATTCGATGAAATTGTTTCTTTAATTTGCGACTTGAATTCAATTTAGTTTTCAGAC
>CACVKW010000703.1 GCA_902749685.1 Olavius sp. associated proteobacterium Delta 1
AATTAACAACCACCCTACATATAAGGAGGATTTTTTTCAATGACTCGTATTATTACTCACTTTATGACTCATTCTAAACCCGTTTTTGGACAAGAGTGGCCGGATTTCTATATGTAAACGTTCCCAACGCTTCCAATATGTTTCAATATGATAACCAAGGAAATTTAATACTGAAGTCAAAATCAAATAAGAATGTAAACCCCTGGGAGCACGTCAACTATTTCTCCGCCGACACCCTAAGATCAGCATTGGAGAAAACCGCCTTCAACATATTTGATACGCATTCCTTGGAAGAAGTTACCCAGCTCACATCCACCGATTGCTTCGCTAAAAAATCATGAAGCTCATATATATTTCACAAGGCAACATACCATCGAAATGGGCCCATACATTCCAGGCAATGAAAATGGCGGAAGCATTTGGAACGGTATGCCGGGATTTTGAGTTGGTCACCCAAATCCATCCGTCCCTTATCAGCAGAAAACGATTTGATTTCAATAAATGGTATGGGGTAAGAAACAACTTCAAGATTGTTCAAATTCCTCTAGAGGAAGCGCCGTTTGAAAATATATATGATGCGGTAAGGTATCCGAAGTTTGATGAAGCTGCGGCCGATTATGCTCAATCCCTCAGGCCATCAGTGATCTATACCAGATCTGAGAATGCCGGCAGAATCTGCGTGAATAATGGGCTGCCGACGATTATAGAAACCCACATCGAACCGAGCAACGGAAACTTTAAACGTGTTCTTGCAGTAAAGAATAGAGACAGCCTGTTGGGTGTCGTTACCATATCAAGTGTTCTAAGGGAAATGTATATCAGACAAGGGCTTGGGGAGAACAAAATCTTAGTGTGGCCGGATGCTGTAGATGTCGAGGCCTTTAATTTCGAAAAAGATCCGAATGGCCTGCGGGAGAAATTGGGATTGCGCAAAGATGCATTTATGGCAACCTATTGCGGACATCTATACCCCAATCGAGGCATCCGGACAATATTCGAAACCGCCAAACTTTGTCCCGAAGTTACTTTTCTTATTGTTGGCGGATGGGAAAAAGACGTTGAGAAAAGAATCCATGAGGCTCGCAAAATATCGAATGTTAAATTCGTGGGTTTTGTTGTGAATTCCGATATCGCACAATATCTAAAAGCAAGTAACATTTTGCTGTTGCCCTATTCACGGAATTGCGAAACTGCAGAATGGATGTCTCCCTTGAAACTATTCGAGTATATGGCATCCAATAGGCCAATTATTGCCTCTGATTTGATTTCAATCCGGCAACACTTGGAAAACGGCCGAAGCTGTTTGTTTGCGGACCCGGATGACAGCCAATCAATGCGCGAATGTATTTTGACTTTAAAGTCGGATGTTAAGCTTGCAAGGGATCTGGCCCGGAATGCCTATAAAGACGTATTGCCGTTCACTTGGATTAGGAGAGCCCGCGATATATTGAGCACTTTCTCACAGGACGTTTTTTAGAATTTTGATAACGGAATCAATTAGACGGTGCTGTATCTTTTCACCGTGCCTTTCCCTGACAGGCGGGAATAGGAGAGTGATATGTCTAGCGAGAGAGTTGAATAATCTTGAGGTTAAAACTGACGTGGTTGTGCCGGACGATTGGTTCTCAGAAAAAGCGCAAGAGATTTCACCGCATATAATCCCTCTGAGCAGCGGAAAGCAAAAAACCTATGACCTTGCCGTATGTATGAATCCTCTCTTTACTTCCCTATCGGATTTCAGTGATATCAGATCAAAAAATAAAGCAATTTATATCCTGCACCTGAAGGATGACCAATATACCTCAGGATATCAGCAATGGATAGATCATTTTCAAGGGATCGATAGATTTTGGATTTTCGGAAACAATTCGCACTGTCCGGTTGTCTATCGAGTACCAGAGAAATCAAAATACTTTGATTTAATCGGCGGTTACGATGACATTGTCAAGGCCGTGGACGAAAGGAAAAGAAGTCGCAAGGTAAGTATTCTCTTTAATGCCTCTGCCACGCGATGGAAGGGGAGTTCCGAAATCGTGCTGGCATTGGAGCGAATGCATAATATCGACAGCGTAAATATGTATGCTTTTGCTTCGAGGAGTGTGAATCTAAATACCAATTTACGCATTAAAATAGAATTTAATGTGCCGTTTAAGAGGATGGGTGACATCTATAATCATTCGGATCTGTTTATTTATTTCGAGGATAAGAATGCCGGTTGGGGCAACACCGCGTTTGAAGCTATCATGGCCGGAGTTCCGGTGATTTGCACAAAATATGGCACCCAGGCATTCGCAGAGCATATGAAAAATGCATATGTGATAAATAGAGATACTGTAGAATTAAAACATGCCATTAATCTATTAGTAAATGACTCTAACCTGAGAAATCGGATCACAGTAAATAGAGAGCAAAGGAAACAGTTAATCAATAAGTTTAGCTATAAAACCATAGCTGAAAAAATTGTCAGGCTGGTGGATGCGAATACCGGGCGTTAGCTATGGTTGGTTGTCAGCCAGAGTTTATGGAGCTGCAAAGGATTTCCGCCTTGTTCTGTGCCCCTAAGAAGGATACTGGGAAATGACACCTTTCAACTTTCCTTCCAATAATCCCCTGCGGTTATGCATCATTCACCCGTATCCAACGGCTCGGTGCGAAACCTTTATCCTCCAACACATCGAAGGGCTTCCTGCTTATTTGCGCGTATTATATGGTGGGCACATGCCCCATTATGATACGGACGGCCACATACCGCTCCTGGGGCGCTTGATGCATCTAGTGTTCAATAGCCTATTGTCCCACAACCGAGAGTACCTGCCCGAACCCATTGGGTTGGGCAGGTTAATCGCTCGTATTCGAACCACTGCCCTGGCGCGCTACTTCAGAAAGCACCGAATTCAAACCGTTTTAGCTGAGTTTGGGCCAACGGGTGTGGCTGTACTCAACGCTTGCATTATGGCTGGGGCATCGCTTGTCGTACACTTTCACGGATACGATGTATCAATTGACAGGGTCTTGAAGAAATATCGGGGAGGCTATGATCGAATTTTTAAGCATGCAGATGCTTTTATAGGGGTTTCCCGCGAAATGTGCGATAAGCTTATTGATTTCGGAGCACCCGTCGCGAAGGTCCACTACAATGTGTATGGCGTTGATATCGATCAGTTTCAACCCGCACATGCCGGAAAAGTGCCGCCGATCTTTGCAGCCGTCGGGCGGTTCGTAGAAAAGAAGGCGCCGGAGCTGACACTTCAGGCCTTTTCACAAACTCTTTCACAAGTACCTGATGCGCGACTGATTATGGCAGGTGACGGACACCTGCTTGAGACATGCAAACGATTGGCTTCCAAGCTGGGTCTTGAAAAGGTGGTGACATTTCCAGGAACATTGAATCCCAAAGAGGTTGCTGCGGTTCTCAGAGATTCCAGAGCTTTTGTTCAACACTCGCGGCGAGCTATCAATGGTGATTGCGAAGGAACACCTAATTCAATCCTGGAAGCCTGTGCGACCGGATTAGCCGTTGTAAGCACCAAGCATGCAGGGATCCCTGATGTAATTATAGAAGGTATGACTGGATTTCTGGTAGCTGAGGGAGATGTGGCGGCCATGGCTGATAAAATGGTCCTCCTTGGCAGAAACCCGGCGCTGGCAGAAAGTATGGGGCGAAAAGCTAGGCAGCATATGGTTAGCCACTTTAGTCTGGAGAAGAGCATTAACAGTTTGTGGAATATTATCTGCCAGGCAGATGCAAGCAAAACCGCACAAATTAAATGGGGAATGTAGTGAGGAGCACACTGTATCCCGAAAAGTTTGTGGTGGTCATCCCTTGTTACAATTGTGAGCAATACATCGATCAATGTCTCGATTCATTGCTGGCCCAGACTTTCACCAATTGGACGGCCCTTGTGGCCAGCGATGCATCCACGGACGCCACGGCTGAGGGCGTACGGCCCTATCTGGACGATCCCCGCATCAGTCTTTGCAGGTCCCCGGAACGGCAATACCTCATGGGCAACACCCTGACCGCACTCCGCAGCCTGGTCCTCGGACCGAGCGATGTGGTGGCAATCTTAGACGGCGACGACTGGATTCGCCCAAACTGCCTGGAAAAACTTTGGCAAAAACACTGCCAGGGATACGACCTCGTCTACACTGATGAAGACATCCAGGGCCAGAATTATTCATTCGGTGGGGACATCCTGACGACCGTTCCCGTGCGGCGACAGTCCTGGCGCTTCTCGCATTTACGATCCTTTAAAGGCTATCTCTTCAGGCTACTGGAGGACGACACCTTTCGTGATGCGCACGGCGATTATTTCCGGGCCGCCGGCGATCTGGCCCTGTATCTGCCCATGGTCGAACTTGCCGGGCCGGAAAAGGTATGCTTCATCAGGGAAAAGCTCTACTATTATCGGGTGCACGAGAAATGCAATTTCAAGGTTCGACGTCGGGAGCAGTTGGACAACAATTGGCTCATCCGCTCCCGCCCGGCACTGGTGCGGCAGACCGCACATTTTGACTTCAGCGAGACAGTCACTGAACTGGGCAAGCATGAAATCTACGCGCTAGGCCAAAGCGTCCGGGCCAAATACCCGCGCCCGTTCACCGTTTGCGTGGAGCACATTATCGCCCAGGAAGAGGCGGATTCCTGGCGGGCCTACCACAATCTGTGGATCGAAGACGGCATCTTTTTCATGGGAAAGGAGCAGGCAGATGATGGTTGATGACAGAACTTGCGGTGCGTGCGCAGCTGATGGGTATGATCGATCCTAATTGAAGTTCGAGATCAAGTTACCGCTATTGACTTGCAGTGATTGTTGTTGCGCTAAATTTCAGGAATTATTACCCAAAGCCACGCCCTCGGCGTGGTTTTTTGGTATGAGTATTGCTTATTTCAAGAAACAGGGACGCAAATTGGATGCGGTGATCCATTGCCGATCGAGTCGCACTATGATGGAATCAATAACAACCGATGTCTTAATTATCGGGGCCGGCGCAGCGGGCATTCGGGCAGCGATTGCCGCCTGTAAGAACAATGCCGACGTTGTCATGGTTGCGGCCGACGATGTCACGTACGGCGGGTCGACCTTTTCAGAGATCTCCAAGGGATGGGGCATTCAGGGGTTGGTCGATGCCGAGCGCACCGCAGAAAAGCTCGAGGATTTTTATGGTGATATTATCCAGGTCGGGTTGGGCCAAAGCGATTCCAAATTGGTTCGCATTCTAGTTGAAGAATCCGGACCCCGAATCGAAGATTTAATTTCCTATGGTCTCAAATTCAAAAGAGGCCATGATGGAAACTATATCCGGGCAAGGGGCTGTTTCAGCGAAACCGAAAGGGCTTTTCTAACCAGCGATATAGCCAATATTCGACAGACTTTTTTGTCAATTCTCCGTCGTTGGCCTGTCAGAGTTGTGACAGGATCGGCAACCGAACTGATTCTGGGTGAGGGCATCTGCTTGGGAGCATGGATTATAAAAAATTCCGGAACATTCGTACAAATCAGCGCCAAATCCACCATACTGGCCACCGGTGGCGGAAGTGGCATTTATAAGGACCATATGGGTTGCGGTGGAGGCTTCGGTGATGGGTATGCGCTGGCATATCTTGCCGGCGCCGAACTAAAAAACATGGAATTTGTCCAGTTTGCAATGGGGCTTAAACATAATGGGTCCCGGAAATTTTTGCCAACTGGAAAATTGGATCTGCCGAATAAAATCGTTAATTCCTCAGGCGGCGACATCCTGAAACATTACATGCCGGATAATGGCCAACGGCTGGAGTCATTAAAAGCAAGACAAAAGCATATGCCCTTTAGCTGTCGCGACTCGTCAGGTTCGGTAGATATTGCTGTTGCCAGGGCCCGGCGGTTGCACAAAACATTATATTGGCTGGATGACGAAATGAAAAATAACACGTTCGAAGTTGTCCATTTTGCCCATGCATTTAACGGCGGCGTAAAGATCAATGAAAGGGGTGAATCCACGGTGCCGGGATTGTATGCGGCCGGCGAGGCTGCCACCGGAGCCTACGGAGCAGATCGTATCGGCGGCACGATGATGACGGCCACCCAGGTCTTCGGAAAGCGGGCAGGGCAGTTTGCAGCCCAACGGGCGAAAAGACTGAACGGAATGCCGGCGCGGGTTATCGGCAAAGATGAAACAGACCGTATCGATCGGCTTAAGCTGGATGATGACGTTCTGCATGCGCTTGCGGCTATCGAGAGCAGAGTGAAAGAGGCTATGGGCCAATATGCCGGGATTCTGCGCAGCAACAAAGGCCTGAAGAAATGCAAAAAAATAGTTAAGACCTGTGCCGACCAACTCAGAGATCTAGAATTCCACGTTCCTGCTAATTTCGAGAGATACTATAAAGTACGCAATTTAATTATCACAGCGAATCTTGTCACGAAAAACTCCCTTGCTCGAAAGGAAAGCAAAGGATCGCACTATCGGGAAGATGATTTAAAAACTATTGAAGGGACAGTGAAGTAAATGGAGAAAATATTGTTTATAATTCCACCGAGTTTGACCTATGATAGATTTGTTAGTCCTGGATTTAATGAACGTGTGACGGTGAAAAAATCCGGCAGGTATGGCAGTCCGATTACAGATATGCCTATAGGCATAATCTCGTTGAGTGCTTATTTAAAAAAGCACGCTGAGGTAGAGATAAAGCTGATCGACTTTAATATTCTTCTTAATAAGCTAGATATATTTAAATACAATTCTTTTGTTTCATTGTATCGTGAGTTTCTTGCCGCAAATGATTGGGATCAATATGTACCAGATATAATAGGAATATCCACATTATTCACAACAGGATACTTCAATATGATAGATATTGCTGATGTAATGCGAGATATGTTTCCGAAGTCCCTGGTTATTGCGGGTGGAGGCGTACCAACCAACATGTATAAAAGGATCTTTAAAGAGAGCACATCTTTTGATGCTCTTTGTTTCGGTGAAGGAGAAAAACCTTTATTAGAACTTGTAGCGGCAAATGACAAAAGACAGTTTCTTAGAACTCATCAATCATGGATTACAAGCAATAAAATAGCATGCCAAGAGTCATTTAAATATGACTTTATTCATGATCTTGATGAAATACCTTTTTATGATTACAGTATTTTAGATTTAGAGGCTTATGGGCTAAGTCCTACTTTGACAAACTATGCTTCTTATGAATGCAATAGTCATCCTTTTCATTTTGCAACTTCAAGGGGATGCCCATTTCGTTGTTGTTTTTGTGCATCACATACAGTCCATGGCAGGAAAATGCGTTACTATAGCATCAATCGAGTGAGAGAAGATTTTATCCGTCTAAAGGAAGAATATGGGGCAAAGATAATTGGTTTTCAAGATGACCATCTTATAGCAAGTAAAAAAAGAGCTAATGAGATTATAGTTATAGCTAAGGAATTAAAATTAAAACTCTATTTTCAAAATGGCATAGCAATGCATGCCCTTGACCGAAAAATGCTGGAAGCTATGAAGAGTGCTGGAATTACTGAGCTTGTATTGCCTATTGAGTCAGGGAGTAACAGGGTGTTGAGGGACATCATGAATAAGCCTCTTGATTTGTCCATTGTAAAACGTGTGGTTGATGACTGCCGGAAATTAGAAATAGATACTTATGCTAACATTTTAATAGGTCTTCCCGGCGAAACGAAACAGGATATTGAAGACTCAAGAGTATTTTTAAAATCTCTCGATTCAACGTGGTTTAGGGTCGTTGTGGCAACCCCCCTTGTTGGTAGTGAAATGTTTGAAACTTGTATTGAGAAAAAATATCTGAGTAGTAATTTTATTGGCTGTGATTTTAAAAATGCAGTCATTACTACAGAAGAATTTACTGCAAAGTATATAGAACAGACAGCCTATTCCTTGAACCTTGAACTTAATTTTGTGGAAAATAGTGACTTCAGATTGAAAAATTATCATTGCTGTCCAAAATAATTTGAAAATCAAATACTGCCTTTAATAAAAACAGGCAGTTATAAACGGGAAATTAGTGATTTAGAAATCAGG
>CACVKW010000704.1 GCA_902749685.1 Olavius sp. associated proteobacterium Delta 1
CTTGTCATCTAGCCTGGCCGTTATGTCTGAGATCGTTGCTTTTTCCGGGCAGATGCTGGATGCTTGATACTCGATGCTGGATATCTAACAGGACACTATCGGTGA
>CACVKW010000705.1 GCA_902749685.1 Olavius sp. associated proteobacterium Delta 1
AAAATGTCAGAGATTCTGGGAATCGCACAGAATCTGGACGAAAGCGACGAGAGCATATGATATCTCTGGCCGCACAGCTAAGTCCGCATACCGGCAAAAAGACCGCTTGTGAGGCGCTGCAAGTGCCAAGGGCTACCTTCTATCGGCATCACTGCACCAATAGTCGGTCCGAAAATAGCCGTACACATCGGCCTGCACCTCCGCTGGCTCTCAGTTCCGGGGAACGCCAGGCAGTAATTGATGTCCTGCATTCTGATCAATTTTGTGATGATGCTCCCCACCAGGTATATGCCAAACTGCTGGATGCAGGCCGGTATCTGTGCTCAGTGCGTACCATGTACCG
>CACVKW010000706.1 GCA_902749685.1 Olavius sp. associated proteobacterium Delta 1
CTATGGATTCAAGCGCGCACGCTGGCGAAGACTGTGGCGCGTTCAAATACAGGAATACCTGACCGCTGCAATCCAAAACATTAAGATTCTACTAAAAGATGTCAAAGAGCCTGCGCCTGCATTGTCGATGCAGGTGGCCAAAGAGGCGGGTAACAAATCAAGTAGAACAAAACCTTACGGCCTGAGCCAGCTATTCGACCTGCAATGGAGC
>CACVKW010000707.1 GCA_902749685.1 Olavius sp. associated proteobacterium Delta 1
CCTTTATATTTTCAGTTCCGAGGGTAGAATCGACCTAAACTAAATAGCTAAAGGATGTCCCTTATGCCCCCATAGTTGTCGATATGATGGCGGCGGCGGCGGCGGGAGTCGGGCCTGAGTTCACCCACAGCTGGTAAGGCTTTGCGGCGCCGTTACCCACCTGCGACCCACATCGGTTTTTCAATCAAATGCC
>CACVKW010000708.1 GCA_902749685.1 Olavius sp. associated proteobacterium Delta 1
GGATTGCGATTGGATTGGCGAAGACGCACGGGGTTGCCTTAGCTGAAGTTGCCAGGCAACTGGGTGTCTCAACCTCGGCCATATCAAAAATAATAAAACTGGCGAGATAATAAGTCAACTCAGTCAACAACGTCCCC
>CACVKW010000709.1 GCA_902749685.1 Olavius sp. associated proteobacterium Delta 1
ACTCATTGCTGTCCAAAATAATTTGAAAATCAAATACTGCCTTTAATAAAAACAGGCAGTTATAAACGGGAAATTAGTGATTTAGAAATCAGGTTGTACC
>CACVKW010000710.1 GCA_902749685.1 Olavius sp. associated proteobacterium Delta 1
TCATACGGAATTCTTTGGATGAAATCTCAGATTCCATCAGCGCTGGAACCTGATTATCGGTGCCGGCTTTCTTGCGTAACCCGCGCAACTTATTTGAGTAGAA
>CACVKW010000711.1 GCA_902749685.1 Olavius sp. associated proteobacterium Delta 1
CGGATTATAACTCAGGAAGATGACGCGAGTTACCCTCAAGTTGCCGAGGCTGATGAAGCCTATTGCATGGTCTGCGGACACTGCGTGGCCGTCTGCCCCTACGGTGCCTTGAGCGTGACCGGGGTGGACATTGAAGACTGCCCGGAGATAGAAAAAAACCTGGTCCTATCCTGGGATCAGACGGAGCAGTTCCTTCGCTCCCAAAGAGAACGCCAACGGCTTGGTGGACTTGAGCATCGCCTTGGCTTACCTGGAACTGGCTGCCCTGCCCCTGGGCGTGGGAACCTGCTGGGC
>CACVKW010000712.1 GCA_902749685.1 Olavius sp. associated proteobacterium Delta 1
AAAATCACTCTTGTCCAAAAACGGGTTTAGAATGAGTCATAAAGTGAGTAATAATACGAGTCATTGAAAAAAATCCTCCTTATATGTAGGGTGGTTGTTA
>CACVKW010000713.1 GCA_902749685.1 Olavius sp. associated proteobacterium Delta 1
ATTAACAACCACCCTACATATAAGGAGGATTTTTTTCAATGACTCGTATTATTACTCACTTTATGACTCATTCTAAACCCGTTTTTGGACAAGAGTGATC
>CACVKW010000714.1 GCA_902749685.1 Olavius sp. associated proteobacterium Delta 1
CAACGTTGCAAAAGCCGGAGGGCTTCAGAGGCAAGGCGTCTGAGGGTGAAGGCGAGCGAGCTACACCCTTCGGGCTCGCTCGCCTGCCCAACATCTATCATTCGTAATGGTACCAGTCGTAGTTCTTTACTTCGAACCCTCAGCAACGCAGGATCTGAAGTTCTCCGGCTTTCCCCCTGGGTAAACAACATGACAAAAAACGATCCCATCCTTCGAATTCACCGATGGAGATATCCAGGAATTAGTCATATCTCTATGATATCGGTTATAATTTCAGATCATTATCTACCCTTTGCCATGTTGTTTATGCAACGAAGGGGTTTAGTTTAAGGATTGATTAAGTTTAGTGGATTTTATCCATTTTAAAATATCAACATCTACCTGATATAAGGGAAACTGTGAATTATAAAAATCTATTTCAATCAACCGGTGTCACGAATGTCGGGCTAATCGGAACCGGTGCATTCGGGCAATCTTTTCTGGATCAGGCGCGTCTGATCCCGGGCATCAAGGTGTCTGTGGTATGTGATCAGGACATTGGAATTGCCGAAGATGCCTGCCGGCATGCCGGAATAGCGCCGGAAGATCTGAAAATTTGCCATACCGGATCGGATGCGAATGATACGATTGCTTCCGGCAAAACAGCCGTGGTCAGTGATGCTCTGCTGCTGATGGATCAGCCGATCGAGCTGGTGATTGAAGCCAGCGGAATGCCCGAGGCCGGGGCGAAGCATGCCCTTGCGGCTGTTGAAAACGGCAAGCACGTGGTCATGGTCACCAAGGAGACGGATTGTGTGGTCGGGCCGGCATTGAACCGGCTGGCCGAAAAAGCCGGGCTCGTTTACACACCGGCCGACGGTGATCAACCCAGCCTGTTGATCGGACTGATCTCATGGGCCGAGACCCTTGGTTTTGAAATTGGCTGCGCCGGTAAAGCCGCTGAGCTGGATTTCGTTTATGAGCCCGGGTTAAAAACGATTACCAGGGGTGATCAAACAGCACCCTTGATTAAGAAAGATTTGTTGGCGCTGGCCGGCGGTGCGGCGGAGCAGGGGATCAGTCGCCGCCGCCGGTCCCTTGAATCGTTGCCGCAATTTTCAGTGGCGGATCTGTGCGAAATGGCAATCGTCATCAATGCCACCGGTTATGATTTTGATGCGCCTCAACTGCACGCACCCATCGCGCGGATCATCGAGATGCCTGAAATTATGTGCGATCGCGCCGACGGGGGCATCCTTCAAAAAGAAGGCGTGATTGACATGGTTAATTGTTTGCGCCGCCCGGATGAAATAAGCTTTGCCGGCGGCGTTTTTGTCATCGTAAAGTGCCGGGGGCGCGAAACCTGGCAGCTTTTGAAGGACAAAGGGCACCTGGTCAGCCGTGACGGCAGCCGGGCCATGATTTTCAGGCCGTATCACCTGCTGGGGGTTGAAACGGCGACATCGGTGCTGGCAGCCAGCCGGTTGAAACTATCAACCGGCGGCACAGATCCTGAGCCCAGGGTTGATGTAGGCGTTCGGGCAAGCCAAACGCTGCAGCAAGGCTATCGTCTAACCCTGCAACCTGACCACTCGATAGCGGGTGTGGTGCCAGAAATACTGTCTGCTAAAAAGATGGCTTCAGACAGCCCGATCCCCTATTATATGGCGGCCGGTCATAAGCTGAAACACCGCGTTGATAGAGGTCGACTGTTAACCTACGGGATGATCGACCATGATCCCAAATCCTGCTTGTGGAAGCTGCGGCAGGAGCAGGATGAGTTGTTTGGGAGTAGAGGTCATAAATAAGAACTTTAGGAAATTTAGGTATCTGGGATTTCATTAAAGAATGGATTCTTTTTTATCATTTACATCCCCAAACTACCTCTGTATACTAAAATCAAATTAATCCCACTCTTTATACCCTTAAGGGAAGATTAACATGGATTATCTGAAAAAATACCCCGCTCTCATTTTGAGATGTGGGGTTTTTTATTTTCCCGATTTGTGACTATAGAATACCGATTAATCACTGATCATTATTTGACATCGAATTTGCTTAATCACATTAGCTCATCGGCAAAGAAAGTTCAATCCAAGGGTAATCGGCTATGAAGCTACCACAAAAGTTATACCAATTGGCGAATCTTTACACCATTTCCGGCGCGGCAATGGGGGTTTACGCGATAACATGTGTCGGCGGGAGATTTGGGGCTGCCGTTGATTTACTTGCTTTAATCTTGTCCCTCCTGACAGCGGTTAGCCTTTACTTGGTAAGACCTGAGAAAGTACCTTGGTGGAACCCGGTGCATCTTCTCCTTATTGGTATAAACGCAAGTCTAATTTTCATACATGCCACAGGCTTTAATACTGCAACACACGCTTTCCCTACTCAACAGGTTCCCAAAGTGGTCAGACAATCACTGTTGCCAGACTTCGATGCAGTTCCATGGTTTCCACCAGCCGATCAACGTATCGCAGCCCAATTTGTGACACGGACAGTGAATGAAGTTGTCGCAACAACCCAACAGGTTCGCGTGGGACTAGATGACCTGGCTGCGCCGATTCGTGAAGAACGCGCGGGGTTGGAAAACCGCCTGCGCGAAGAGCGCTCAAGATTGGAGGAAAACCAGCACGAAGGACGTTTGAGTTTAGAATTGGACTTACGCGAAAAGCGCTCAGGGTTGGAGAAAAACCTGAAAGCTCGCGTGGCTGAACGGCAAAGATTGGAAGAGACCCTGCGCAAGGGCGTGCATCCGGCCGAGCGCAAAGCGGTGGAGAGCCGTCTTGCAGAGGCACAGCAGGCTGAGAACCGGCTCCATGATGAAATCGCAGAGCATGAAAAACGAGCTCAAGAAATGCTTGAAAAGCTCGATGCCAAGGAAAAACGAAGCCTTGCAGAACTTGATTCTCAAGAAAAACTGTGGAAAGGTCGACTTGAAGAGCTGGTTATCAAAGAAAGACACTTGAAGGAACTGGAGAAGGAAGCCGCTCCGATTTTAGAGGCTCTGAAGCAGCAGCTTGAAACTTCACAAAAGCGGCTCAACGAGTCTGTTCAAGAGTTGGATCGCTCTTACGCTGGAGTTAGAGGTTACTCTTCCGATTTGCTTCCAATAAAATGATGAACTTTTGGGTTCGCAGATCTTTAATGATCGAGAGAATTATGGGTTCGCGCCTTGATTTGGGATTATAGAATTCCGATTAATCACTGATCAAGATTTGACACTTTTAAATGTATTAAATATTTGACCCCAGGGGTTTTCTAAAGGGAATGACTTTGAAATTAGGCGGTGGATTGTGGTTGACGGTGATGTTTGTATTTTGGTACGGGAGGAAATTACAGGGTTTCCAGGGGACTAGTCACCGCCTGAATATCCTTCTGCATGACGTGAGTATA
>CACVKW010000715.1 GCA_902749685.1 Olavius sp. associated proteobacterium Delta 1
AGGTAAGTGGAGTTAGAAACCGGGTTGCGATAGAATTGGTAAAGGGGCATGGGGTTGCGTTAGCCGAAGTTGCCAGGCGGGTGGGAGTTTCGACATCGGCCATA
>CACVKW010000716.1 GCA_902749685.1 Olavius sp. associated proteobacterium Delta 1
CGATGAAGCATGTTTGCACCTCTGCTGAATCATGCTTCATCATGAAATGCCCGTTAATAAAAGGCAAATTGCGCTAACTGCGGGGTTTGTTGGTTAGGCATTTGATCTACATGAAAAGAGGTTCACGGTAAAATGTAGATAAATATGCTGGGATTGTTCCATGACTGAAAAGAAATCACGAGGGCCGGGAGGACAACCTCCTACCACCATATCATTTAATGAACTATTGCCTGAATTGCAGGCAATGTTTCGGAAGTTGCAGGCCAAATCCAAGATGGCGCAGAATTACCACAAAACATACTTTGGGAACACACCTCCTATTGTCAGTGTTGAGGCTTTTGGCCGAAGAATGGTGGCGATTAGAGGTACGATAGTACATTCTGATGACCCTCATTATGACTGGGAAACCCCTTCAGATTTTTTGGTCTCTTACCTTAAAAGCAGGCTTGATATCGAGTGGCTTAATCAAGAGTTTCAAAAGCCTTCTAAAGATCAGCATGAGGTTGCGAAATGGTACATAAAAGGTGTTCCCAATCTCGAAAAGAATAAAGGCTCGAGATGGTTGAGACCCAACGGAAAGGCATTAGCATTACTTCATCTCGCATACGATCTGTTTGTATTAGAAAATATCGGTCAATTTCCCAATTTCATAGTCGATCGGCTAAAGAATACTCAAAATTTTAATGGTGCTAGATACGAATTATTTGTTTTTGCCACAATGATACGAGCCGGATTTGATCTTCGTTTTATTGATGAAAGGTCAGGCCAGAATGGTCGTGTGCCAGAGTGTTTAGCTACTCATAAAGAGACCAAAGAAACAGTCTATGTTGAGGCCAAGACCAGGAATGTGAAAAATGTTCTTGGCTCAAGTCAAGGGAAGTCAAGAAAGATCCGTCTTTATGACAAGCTGAAAGATGCCATTAATAAAAATATCAATGGACCTTACGTGATCTTTTTAGACGTTAATCATCCCTATATAAAGGCAGAAATAGGGAATAAAGTGTTTGAAAAGGTTCGATTAGAATACAAAAAAGTTGAAGAGTACCATAAAGATTCTATGCCTAATCTGATCTGTATTACAAACATCCCATTTCATTATGGCGCAGATGACTGTTCTCCTAATAAGAATTTAATTGGGCTATTAATTCCAAATTATCCAAAGTATCAGCTTGTTTATAAGAATAAATTAGTAACATCTATCAATTCATCTCTAAAGAGGTATGATTTTCTTCCAAAGGAATTTGGTGAAAGTGATTCGTATGCTGATAAAATCTTGGAACAAGGCGATGCATAACCATGCCGCTGCAGGGGACCGCTGAAAATGCGCGGCCCCTGAGCAGCCCCGTTATCCTTATGAGAGGCATTCCGAAGCTGACCACAACCTCATATCAACGCAGTTTTCATGGTGCATAGTACCATGGCAGACCAGGACGAAATACAGACGCTATTCAACGCCGCCATGCGGCTTGCAGACCAAGGCCGTTTAGAGAAAGCGTTGTTGACATACGGCCAAGTGACTGAGCGTGCTCCGCGCTTAATGGAGGCTTGGTTCAACAAGGCCATCGTCCACGAGCGATTGTGGCAGGGGGACGAGGCGATACAGTGCTACCTCAAAGCGGTGGATCTCGCGCCCACAAACGTCAATGCGTCTCGGAGTATAGGTATCCATTTTTTCCACAAGCACCAATTTTCCCGCGCGAGATACTGGTTGGGGGCAATAGGGGACGTTCCTCGGATTTACGGTTTACAAAATTGGATTTATTTGATACATGCTGGACATGCCTCGAAAAGCCCGCATAGACGCCCCTGGAGCGCTGCAGCACATCATTGTGAGGGGGATTAATCGAAGAAAGATTTTTTTCGATGATTGCGACCGTGATGATTTTTTGGATCGGCTTGGCGGTATCCTGTCAGACAGTAAA
>CACVKW010000717.1 GCA_902749685.1 Olavius sp. associated proteobacterium Delta 1
GGCTGAGCTTTCAAGAAAGCTTAAAATTTCGCCCTCGGCCGTAACCCTGTCGGTTAGGCGAGGTGAAAAAATTGCGCTGGATTATGGCCATAAACTTATTTGAACACTGTAATATTCATTTCCCTTATTAAAACTGAAAAACTAAAGGACGTCCCCTATATTCCCCCAGGCCGCACCGATGTGGAAAAAAATAGCGGTCTAAGCAAATTAAAGCTTGCGTTCCACTTAATGCCTATGCTACGGTGAGGCATCATGGAATTGCCGATCAGATACAGAGGTCGTCAGGCCACCAGCCAAGAGGTGGCGTTCATTCGGCGGCTGATTGCCCAAAACCCTGATGACAGCCGACGGGCCTTATCGGTAAAGCTGTGTAAGGCCTTAAACTGGGTGCAGCCCAATGGCACGCTTCGCGACATGGTCTGCCGCGGATATATGCTGGCGCTTGACCGCGCCGGCTATATCGGCCTGCCGGCGAAAAAATGCAGCCCGCCCAATCCGTTGGTAGATCGTAAAAAGCCTGCTCAAATCGGTATTGATCAAAGCCCGATATCATCCGGACTAAAGAATATACGGCCGCTTAAATTGCGGCAGGTTCGAAGAAGCCGGTTAGAAAAATTATACAACTCTCTGATCGAAGCCCATCACTATCTGGGCTATTGCCAGCCGGTGGGCGAGCATTTGAAATATATCGTTTTTGCGGACCAAAGGCCGATTGCCTGTCTGGCCTGGTCTTCGGCCGCACGACACATCGGCTGTCGGGACCGCTTTATCGGCTGGTCGGCAGACAGCCGCCGAAAGCATATTCATCTAATCGCTTACAATACCCGTTTTTTGATACTGCCCTGGGTGCGGGTACCGTATCTGGCCTCTCATCTATTGGCTCAGATGGCCAAAGCGGTTGCTGTCGATTGGCAGCGGGTATACAACCACCGGCTCTATTATCTTGAGACCTTTGTCGACAAAGACCGTTTTGCCGGCAGCTGTTATAAAGCGGCCAACTGGATTTATCTGGGCGACACCACCGGCCGGGGCAAAAATGACCAGAGTAAAAAAGCGAATCGCTCGATCAAGGCGGTTTTTGGCTATCCATTAACCACCGATTTTCGCCGGCATCTATGTGGGGGGCGACAATGAGTCCGCCCAAACGCATTGATTTGACCCCCGAACAGCTCGATGCCCTTTTAAAGCGGGTTGAATCGGGCACTTTGCACGACGGTGATTATGAAATCATCAAGGGCATGGCGGATACCCTTAGTTTTTTAAGCCAAGCACTGGACAATAAAAACACCTCCATCAAACGGCTGCTCAAGCTGATATTTGGCGATAGCACGGAAAAAACCGCCAAGGTGCTAAAAAGAAACAAAGCCCGCGGTAAAAAATCGGGCAAAAAGAAGAAAAAAGGCAAAGGTCATGGTAAAAACGGGGCGGCGGCTTACCATGGTGCCGAAAAGATCAAGGTGGCCCATGAGTCTTTGAAGCCCAAAGATCGGTGTCCGGACTGCCACAGGGGCAAGCTGTACGAGTTGCCGGAGCCCGGCATTATCGTGCGGGTGACCGGCAATGCACCCTGTTCGGGCAAGATATATGAGCTGCAAAAGCTGCGCTGCAATCTTTGCCAGAAGATCTTTACCGCAGCAGCCCCCGAGAATATCGGCGATGAAAAATACGATGCCGCCTCCGGGGCCATGATCGCCTTGTTAAAATATGGCAGTGGGCTGCCGTTCAACCGACTCGACCAGCTGCAGGCAACCCTTGGTGTCCCCTTGCCATCATCAACGCAGTGGGAGATTGTCGAATCGGTTGCCGACAAAATACATCCGGTTTATCCGGCCCTGATGCGCCATGCGGCCGGCGGCGAGGTGATCTATAATGACGACACGGTCATGAAAGTTTTGGAACTGATGAAGCAATCCGATGAAGACCGCGGTGGCCGCAAGGGAATGTACACCTCCGGCATATTGTCTACGGTCGGTGACAGGAAAATGGCCGTGTTTATGACCGGCGGCCGGCATGCGGGTGAGAATCTGGCCGATGTCCTTCAAAAAAGAAGTGCTGCGCTGCCGCCGCCCGTACAAATGTGTGATGCGCTGTCGCGAAATCTGCCCGAAAATTTTAAGACTATCCTGGCTAATTGCCTGGCCCATGCCCGGCGCCGATTTGTGGACGTAGAAGCTAACTTCCCTCAGGAATGTACTTATGTGCTCGAGACCCTGGAGCAGGTATATATAAATGACGCGCTCACCAAAGAGCAGAACATGACACCGGATCAACGGCTGCAATATCACCAGCAAAAAAGCGCAGCCTTGATGGATCATCTCAAAGACTGGTTGCAGCAGCAATTTGATGACAAAAATGTGGAACCTAACTCCGGTTTAGGACAGGCAATTTCTTACATGCTCAACCATTGGAAAGAGCTCACATTGTTTTTACGGGTGCCAAAGGCCCCGCTGGACAATAATCTGTGTGAGCGCGCCCTTAAAAAGGCGATCTTGCATCGCAAAAATTCTTTGTTTTATAAAACCGAGCACGGGGCATACATCGGTGACCTGTTTATGAGCTTGATTCATACCTGTAATCTTTGCAAGGTCAATCCAATTGAATACCTCAAAACCCTGCAGCAACATTCCTCTGAACTATTCCGCGATCCTGACAAATGGATGCCCTGGAATTATGAACAATCAATCGGCCATGCTGCTGATTGAATAGTTGGTCACCCACAGAAAAAAATTTGAACTATTCAGGCTTACCGGAAGGACACGTTTTAGCGAGTTTCAGTGAGTTTTTGTACAGTCCTGGCCGCATAATCGCATATTGATTGCATTTTTTTTCATATCAGCGCCTGTGTTTATCATGATATCTCTGAAAGAGCCCCTAGAAATCGGCCCTCAAAATCGAAGCCTTGAAGGACAAATTAGCTTTAGGCGAGAGGATTTGTTTCTCCGATCCCTTGAACTCCATTTATTGAAATTTTTCAACGTTTTGTCGTCTAACCTGTTGAAATTGAATGAAAACATATTGGATACATGATCTCATACTTGAGTTGTGCATGCTGTGTATGGTGTGAATAATATCAGATAGCTATGTGATGCCGTGAGAACTGGAGATAGATATAATTACCTAACTGATTTCATCGCTGAAGCTTTTTTCATGCATCTGAATATTATTTTGAGCCTATCTTCTTCAACCTGTCGCTATCATTGTAAAGGCCAAATCTGTACTTCAGGAAAACACCCGCTAATAAAATAACTGAAACATAAAAAATAAAAAAATCTAGCAAGGTAGGGTATGATAATGCAAACCCACCGAGGTAGGATCTGATTGACCAAACAGAAAAAAAGAATCCACCAATACTGGATGACAGCGCAATAAAATCATTAATAAAGAATATAACGACAATAGAATACAATACCAGAAAAGATGCAACTATGTAGGAGATTAGTTTTATGGGCCCCAGTCTGATTAGACTAAAAGTTAAACTAATTCCATCATCTGTTATTTGGACCATATCCTTCTCATTATTTGTTTTTTCTAAGTAAAATCCCTTAGTTCTATTGATTATCTGAACTTCCTTTATCTCGATTTTGGGATCTATTCTGATTGGCGTATTAAATTCCAAATCGTCAAGTGGATAGTAAAAATGCTTTCCTTCTTTTGCCTGCAACCGAAGAAGATTAAACGTGCTCACATTATAGGGGAGAGTCTCTTTTGTGCATTCTATTTCCTCTAATATAGGCTCTGTTGTTGGTTGAAAGAACTCAAATTTAATAAATATGTCATTTGAATTTGTTAAAGATATATCTAATTTTTTTGATACTAGATCAGAACAATTAAGTACAACATCGATATCTGTTTTAATATAGGTTTCATTCCGAATACTATGAAGCTCTTTAAATATAAAAATTAAAGTGTGATGCTCGCGAGGAATTCTATTCTCATGTTTAAACGCTTCGTATTTCTTCTTGTCAGGGCAATAATAGAACTCCCGAACACTAGCTACTTCCTTGTCTACTACTTCTTTCTGAAAATAAAAATGGAAAATAAAAAGAACTATCAAGCTGATAAATAGAAATGAGACTATAAACAGTTTGTTTTTATTTTTAAAGAAACTATTCATCGGGCTCAATTCATCAACGCTTTATTTAAAATTATTCAATTCGTTTCGATGATTCAATACTACAACAACGATTTGGATTTAGTCTGCAAGGCTTGGTTCCCGGTGAGCAAATCATAACATTTCTACCATTATTAACTGAGAAAGCCCTGTATAAATCATTCGTTCGCTCTCCTTTTTTATTAAAGGTAATCTTACCCGAGACCCCGTCAAAATCTCTTAATTCATTCATAAGGTAATTTACAAGTACCTCTGAATCATTCGATCCTGTTTTTTCCATAGCATCAGCCACTATTTTGAATGCATCCGCTGCGTACCCCCCCCAAATTGATTCTGCAGGTCGTTGATATCGGGATTTATATTTATTTAAGAATTTTTTGGTGACCTTAGAACCTAGCTCTTCGGGTTCAGGAAGTGCAACACTCATAAATCCTTCTGCCACATTTTCACCGGCTAGCCTAATAAGTTCACTATGTTTTGTATTTGGTCCTCCAATAAACTTAATGCTTTTCGGTATTCTTGTTTTTTGTTTTAAAAATGGTGCGACTTCGCGAGCAGAACCTGCAAGATAAACCACATCTGGGTTTTTCTGTATTAACTCATTGATAATATTAGAATTGAAATGAAGAGAATCATTGAACGAGTTAAAATAGACGACGTCTCTGCCTTCCTTATTCAACATAGATTTAATTCTCTCAGCCTCTGGGATATATTTCTCTGCGCCATATAGGATACCAATTCTTTTGAACTCGAGATTTTTGATTGTATCAACGGTTACTTGTGCTGATTCTTCATATCGCGGACTCGTTCGGAAAAAGTTCTTGTAATTGCCATTTGGTAACTCAACTGCACCATATGTTATGTTAATTATATTGTGTCCTTCAATGACATCCCTGATGCTTTTTGTGGTGAAGGGATGCAGATCACCAATTATTGCTGAGACATTATGCTGATTAATAAGCTTTTTCGCCCCATCAGAAGCAACAGTGGGTTTAGTTTGTGTATCAAATAATATGACTTCAACCTTTCGCCCTAATATGCCCCCCGCTGCGTTAACTTCATCACTTGCTAGTTCAATATGTTTTTTAACTTCTTCACCAATGTCGCCAAACTCCCCTGAGAGTGGAGCCATTAGGCCTATCTTGATTGTATCTGCGGCATAACATGTACTTCCAATTATGATCAGGGTTATATATAGAACATTGCTGTCCAAAATAATTTGAAAATCAAATACTGCCTTTAATAAAAACAGGCAGTTATAAACGGGAAATTAGTGATTTAGAAATCAGGTTGTAC